>JAGAHV010000002.1:0-16574 GCA_017626895.1 Clostridia bacterium
ACACATCCATTCCGGTAACTACCTTCGTGGCATGGTCACGCATCGCAGCAGCGCAGCCGGCGATCTCGTCTGTGGTCTCGGCGCGTGCGCTCTTCGTGGAAAGCGCTGCCAGGAATGCTGCATTCTGGGTCGGACTCGTCTCGCCTGACATGATCTCGTTCATGACGGTATATGCCTCATCGTAGGTCAGATCGCCCTTGTTAACGATCTTCACGATGGCTTCCTTAATCATATTTCATACCTCCTCAAAGCTCGATGAAGTTCTTTAATATCTGCCGCCCGTTTGGCGTCAGGATTGATTCCGGGTGAAACTGCACGCCGAACGTGGGATTTTGCCGGTGTTGGACCGCCATGACTTCCCCCTCGTCCGTCATTGCTGTAACCTTCAGGCAATCCGGCAGCGTGTCCGGATCAGCTGCAAGGGAGTGATAGCGGGCCACGGGTGTGACCTCCGGCAGTCCCGAAAACAGGGGACAGCTGCGATCCAGCCGGGCATCTGACTGCTTACCGTGCATCAGACGCTTCGCGTAGGTGACGGTCGCTCCGAAGGCCATGCAGATGGCCTGGTGCCCCAGGCACACGCCCAGAATCGGGAAGCGCCCCGTCAGCTCCCGGGCAACCTCAACGATGTTCCCGGCGTCCTCCGGCCTGCCCGGTCCAGGCGATATAATGATTCGCTCGGGGTTCAGTGCTACGATTTCATCAACAGACATTTCGTCATTGCGGACGACCCTGATGTCCGGGTTCAGCTCTCCCACCAGCTGGAACAGATTATAGGAAAAGCTGTCGTAGTTATCGATCAAAAGGATCATTCCTCAACACCTCCTGCCATCTCCAGCGCGTTCATGACGGCTCTGGCCTTGTTTGTGCACTCCTGATACTCCTTTTCCGGCACCGAGTCCGCCACGATTCCCGCACCGCTGCGAACATATACCGTCCCGTTCTTCTTCCATGCAATGCGGATGGCGATACAGGTATCCATGTTGCCGGTGAAGTCAATGTAACCGATGGCCCCGCCGTAGATGCCGCGCTTGTTTCCTTCCAGTTCGCCGATCAGCTGACAGGCCCGCAGTTTCGGCGCACCGGAGAGTGTGCCTGCAGGGAGCACTGCCTCGATGGCATCCAGCGCGTCTCGATCATTCCGGATCTCTCCGCGGACGGTGCTGCCGATATGCATTACATGTGAGAAGTGCTCGATGGAATGCAGCTTCTCCACCTTCACCGTACCGAAACGGCTGATCCGGCCCAGATCATTGCGTCCCAGGTCCACCAGCATGTTGTGTTCGGCCAGTTCCTTCTCATCATCCAGCAGTTCCGCCTCCAGGGCGGCATCTTCCGCGTCCGTCTTTCCCCGGGGCCGGGTGCCTGCCAGCGGGAACGTGTGCAGCACACCGTTCTCCAGCTTCACCAGTGTTTCCGGAGAAGCCCCGGCCACCTCCACATCAGTGCCGGAGAAGTAAAACATGTAGGGTGACGGGTTAATCGTGCGCAGGATGCGGTAGGCATTCAGCAGACTTCCCTCGAACGGCGCGGACAGCCGGTTCGAGAGCACAATCTGAAAGATATCACCTTCCCGGATGTGGCGCTTGCCGCGCTCGACCATGTCGCAGTACTGCTCCTTGCTGAACAGCTGTTCCACGGGGCCTACCAGATGCCCGCCCGGCTCGTCCCATCTCTCGCCTGTCAGAAGCAGATCGCGAAGCTGTTTGAGTTCCAGCACGGCACGGCTGTAATCTGTGTCCACGTCATCCAGCCGCATATTGACGATCAGTATGATCTTCTGCCGGAAATGATCGAAGGCAATCACTTTATCGAACAGCATCAGGTCCACATCCTGAAAATGCTCCGAATCCTCGATATCCATACGAACGGACGGTTCACTGTAGCCCAGGTAGTCGAAAGCAAAATAGCCTACCAGCCCGCCGGTGAACGGCGGCAAGCCGGGGAAGCGCGGGCTCTTGTAGTCTGCGAGAATCTGACGAAGAACGTCCGAAGGATTGTCAGTCTTTATGCGCAGGCTGCCAACCTTCATCTCTCCATCCAGGCAGGTGACATCCAGTGCCGGGTCGAAACCCAGAAAAGTGTAGCGTCCCCATCGTTCGCTGTCCGCCGCCGATTCCAGCAGGTAGCAGTGCCTGGATATCCGTTTGAGGACACGCAGACATTCAATGGGCGTCATTCGATCCGACAGCATTTCACAGCTTACGGGAAGCACCCTGTATTCGCCTGATTTCGCGATCTGACGTACTTCTTCCAAACCGGGTGTGACCTTCATACCGTTAACCTCCATAAAAAAAGTCCCTGACAGAGACTCTTTCGAAGTCTCTGTCAAGGACGAATATAACTATCCGCGGTGCCACCTTGATTTCACGGGTTATGCCCGTGCACTTAGCGGGATACCATCATATCCCCGGCAACTGACGTATGCCCTCACGTCGCATCCTACTCCGTGCTCCGCGCATTTGCACATTACACCTTTCAGTGCGCCCTCAGCGGTCCATTTGACGGTTTGTTTCCTGCCCGATTCTCAGCATCGCGGGCTCTCTGTGAAGGCATCTCCGCCGTTATCTCCGCTTCAACAGTTTAGTGTATTAACTTGACAGGATGATATCATGTCAAAAATGATCTGTCAATATCCCTGGAAAATTTTCCAATAAGGAACGTAAATAAATGGTGAAAAATACTTTCCCGGATCTGAAAAAGGCTGTATAATGGGTCCACAGGGACCGATAATACAGACGTATAAACAGGTCCCGGGAGGTACTTCACATGCGTGACAACAAAATCTATCAGGTAGCGACGCTGCAGGCGTTGGCACTGGGATACAGCCGTCCGGTGATTTCTGTCGGTGATCTGCTCCAAAAGGGCGATATTGGTCTTGGAACATTTGAGAATGTCAACGGGGAAATGATCGTGATGGAGGGATGCTGCTACCGGGCGGACCAGAACGGGCAGATCAGTCAGGTCCCGATGGAGACAGGGGTTCCGTTTGCTGCGGTCGGCCGTCTTTACGGGGACCAGCAGTGTGTCCTTGAAGGAATGACGGATCTGGAAGCGATTAAGACAGAACTGACGAGGAAGATTGAGGAGGACTACGGACTCAACAGCATGCATGTGGTGCAGATCGACGGGGAGTTTGAAAAAGTGGATGCCCGTTCCGAGGCGCCGTACGTATCACAGCATATCACGCTGAAGACCATTCTCGGTGAAACGCAGAAGGCGTTCGTGTTTGAAAATATCCGGGGTTCGCTGGTAGGCGTATATTTTCCGGACTATATGGATGGCATCCAGATGCCGGGCTGGCATCTCCATTTCCTTTCCGAGGACCGGACAAAAGGGGGACATGTGTTTGATGCCTGTCTGAGGAAGGGAACGGCGCGGATCGATAAGATCACCCGCATCGAGATTGAACTGCCAAAAGATGCGGCGTTTGATACCTATTCGCTTAAGCAGGACCTGATGGCTGAAATCAAATCTGTGGAGTAAGAATCAGCGGAAATGCGCAAGACTGGAGAAGAATTCCGGAAACAACGAAAAAACCTGCTCTTGAGCAGGTTTTCTTCGTTTCATGGAACCGGGGTTTACCGGAAGAGGCGATGATCAGGGATCAGACGGGGGAATGTCATCGGAGCCGGTCCGGCTGATCCGGATATTGGTCAGGGCCACCTGATCCCCCGTCAGTGCGGCATAAATGCAGTCCGGGTCATCCTTTATGACGGTAACGCTGGAAAGGGCGATTCCCTGATTCTGGGTGCTGACCATCACGGTATTCTCGACCCGCCGGATCGACACGGTACAGTCCATTCCGGCCTGATTGACGGCTTTCCAGGCATTCCAGTCCTGGAATGCCTGCGTATGATGGATTTCAACACTGTTCTCGACGTGGGAATCGGAATCCCAGTTTTCCCCGTCCAGACGGAGCAGCAGATATTCCCGGTATCCCTCGCCGCCGATCTCCCCGTTCGCGGAGCTGTAGAGGACGACAAACGGACAGTGCCAGATCAGGCGCGCAGTGGGCAGACTCTTTGTATGGAAGGTGAGGGTTATCTGATCCTCCACCGGGATTCCGCAGGTAGCCCCGGTACGCCAGCCGTCGATCTGCACGTTGGGAATGTCCCCCTCAGGCATGCCGGCGATATGGCTGATTTCCTCGGCAATGCGGGGAATATAGTCTGCCGTGATGGTTTCCCCGTGCGAATCCACGCGAATGTTGCTGAGGGTGCAGTGTTCGCCGGTCAGGGAGAGGTAAGAGAAGCGTGTGCTGTCCGGGAAGGCGATGATGCTTTGCACGGACCAGTGTCCGTCTGAAATGCGGATCATGCCGTGATCCTTGAAACGAACGGCTTCAATCTCATAGGGGGTAAGACCGCTGTCGGCATTAATCGCTGCCCACTCGCTTCCGTTTGCGCTGAGCACACGCGTCTGAATCTTTCGTGCCTGCCCGCGCTGGGTATGGCCGTCAAAACGAAGCTGCCCGTATTCCAGGTAGAACAGTTCCCGCTGCCGGACCGGATCCTCATGTACCCGGGCATCCAGCGCATCGAACAGAATCAGAGTGGGCAGGCATTCCTCGCCGGAAAACTCCGGATCGGCCTTGCTGAACAGGCGGATACGGGTAATCTGTTCGGTGATCTGAAAGCCGACGGTGCAGTTATGATAAATGTCTTCGCAGTGCAGACGGTTGATGAATGTTTCATCGTGTTCCTGCGTTTCCTCCCGCAGCTGATATTCCGTGTCCTTATCCAGCAGCTGAAGCATGATTTTGGCATAGACCGGGTCAAACTGCGCTCCCTGACCTTTCACCAGCTCCTCACGAACGATCTGCTGGGGCAGGGGATCCCGGTAACTGCGTTTGGAGGTCATGGCATCATAGGAATCGGCGACGGCGATGATTCGGGCGTATTCGGGGATATCCTCGCCCTTGAGGCCGTCCGGGTAACCCTTCCCGTCGTACCGTTCATGATGATAGTGGGCACCGATGCTCAGGTAGGGAGACTGCTGAATACTGGAGAGAATCTGATTGCCGTAAACCGGATGCATTTTGATCTCGGCAAATTCCTCGGGGGTCAGCTTACCTTCCTTGTTGAGGATATAATCCTTGACGCCGATCTTGCCCATGTCATGGAGCAGGGCGGCAAAATAGATTTTTTCGCATTCCTCGTCGTTCTTGCCTGCGGCACGCGCAATCTGCAGGGAATACTGTGCCACACGGGAGGAGTGACCGCGAGTATATTTATCCTTGGCGTCGATGGCATTGGCAAGTGCCTCCGCCGTCTGTTCAAACATCGCGTGTTCCTTTTTCTGTGCTTCCCGGTAGAAGTTGATTTCCTGCATGCGGGCGTGTTCGATCTGTTTTGTCATGTCCTGCAGGGTGAAGACATAAAGCAGGGCGGACGTGGCAACAATAGTGAGATTATTCAGCGAGATGCCGTAGAGAAAGACCTGCAGGATGGAGGCAATGATACAGGCGAGGGTAAAGAACAGAAGGGAGCGGCGCATGCTCTGGGTCAGCTTTTTGGAATACTTGAGGATCGCGGAAAGCTGAAGGATCGAAACGGAAAACGGAATCAGGTAAGAGATAATGAAACCGGGAGCCCTTTGATAACGGTTCATGGCATCAAAGGTATAGTAAAACCCTGTAAACTGGGAAAGAATGACAAGAACCATTCCTGCCAGGGTCAGAGCCTCAGAAATCTTAAGTCGTCGGGGAACCTGTTTCATTTTTCCCTCAGTGGTTAACAGGTCCTTCAGGTAAAGGTTAAAGCTGTACATGATGACTGGTATCAGAAAAAAAACAAGAAAATTACTGATACGCACCATCCACCAGCCCGCCGGACTGGGATCACCGCGGAAAATATAGGCTCTGCGGTCGGCAATCAGAAGAAACATGGCGCTTAATTCCAGCAGTATGAGGATTCTCTTCCGTTTGGCAGACATGGTATTGGTCAGGAAGATGAACAAGGCGATGACACCACAGATGCCGATGAGCACAAGCATGATATCGGCCTGAGTCTGTCTCAGATAATCCAAGCACTCACATCCTCTCAGCAGGGAGTCGTATCCCTGACGGGGTCGTTTAAGTTATATAGTTTTCAGAATTATTTTCTGACATAATTACTTGCTGGGTCAAAATATGCAATGTATTATAGTGGTTTTTCCTAAAAATGTAAACGGATTAAAAAAATGAACGGAATTCCTGAAGAAAAGGAGTTTTACTGTTCACGAATATTTCGAGCGACATAGATAAGTTCAAGAGATGGCAGAACATTATAGTCAGTTGTGGCACTGTCGCTGCGCGACAGGGCCTCTTATGCAGGCCTCACAGCTGTTATTTGCCGGAGCAATATTACAGGAGTCCTGGATTTGCCTTAACTGTCGCTGCACGACAGGGCCTCTCCTGGTTCTGTGAATCCCTGTGTCATCCGCAGAAAGATCTCCACATCTTCTTCCTTCGCACGTTTTGTCAGAACCCGCAGGCTGGCATGAAGCTCCGGATCAAGTTCGCTGGTCACAAGGATCTGTGATGGTGTATTGAAGATTCCGCTGAGGTAATAAACGCCAGGATACTTTTGTTCTAACTGCTTCATTGCTGCTTCTTCCTTGGATAGAGTGAAGATAGAGTGAAAATCCGTGAACAGTAACGAAAAGGAAGAAGAAAGAACGTGCAAAGGAAAAGACGAACATGCTATAATAAATTGTATTCGCTTTCTGAGCAGGCCTGGCGCAGTGTCGATTTGTCAGGCAGGAGTACAGGAAATGTCACGGTACCCAAAGACAGAGCTGCGGCTCATTGAGGAGGAAGAATTACATGAATTATTACCAGTTCGAAGCCATTACGCGCGAATTTTCGAAACGATTTGGGAAAATTCCCCGGGGACAGGAGCACCACTGGAATGTTTTTTTCTTTACGATTGATTCCAATGTGCTGAAAGTGCATCGGCGGTTTCCAAATGCCAATGATTACAAACTGCGGGAAGGGCTGCTGATGGCACTGCATACCATCAAAGGACGTCTGGATGGTGTTGAGCCGGATCTGGCGAGTGTTGAGAATAACGAGAACCGGCTGTTTTGCAATGCGATTCTTTCCGGCTGTGATCCTTTTTTCAGTGAGGAGCTGAGGCAGAGGGTGGCAAAGCAGGTGCCGGATCTCAGCCGGGAGGACGCCGACAGGGAAGGAATCTACAAAGAATCCGTGAAATGTCTCGTCCGTATGGTTGAATCGGTTGATTTCTGGACGAAGCGCGGCGGGGCAAATGGGTATTTTGACATGGTTGAAATGGAGATCGGAAAGAAGGTTCCGTATGATGATAAAATGAATTTTACCATGGCGCTTTCCGAATGATCCGATGGTGGGAAAGACAGAATCATCGGCGGGCAATGAACCAAAGCTGCCGGTTCCTGCCCGGATGGGCCAGGTCCTTTCAGAGTGGACCAGGGCCGGACATAAGCAGGTCAGTCTGCAGCAGATGATTGGAAGGGAAGAAATGAAACGTTTCAACTGGTCCTTTATGCGCCATTCTCAGCAGAGTCAGGCCCGCTGAGGCGACGGAGGCATTTCACCGGAATACCTGGGAGCATGCGGCGGAGGATGTCCGGATGGATACGGGCCGGATCTGTCCATTACCGATCCGGTGGTCGTGGAAATGTTCTGCTCCGGCTGCTGGCACGATGACCGGGCGACCAGTCCGAACGGCGACTGCCGGGATATTTTCGTTGACCGGGCCGGGGAGGAAAAGCCCCCGGAAAAGAGACTTTAAAAAAGTGAGACAGAACGAAATGAAGGATAATAAAGAACAGATAAAAAGCTTATACGGAATTCGCGCACTGGCGTGTCTGTGCGTCGTGTGTTATCACTACTGGTGCGTGTTTGTTTCGGATGCAGGACTGGGCAGGGAGATGGAACCGTGGTATCCGGCCTCCAAGTATTTCTTTGAGTACAGCAAAAATGCGGTGGAGATGTTTTTCCTGATCTCGGGCTTTCTGATCGCCTACCATTATCGCGACCGGATTTTAACGATGTCGTTTCCCTCCTATTTCAAACGTCATTTCGGGAAACTGATCGGGGCATCCATTGTGGTCAATCTGTGGGCATGGGGAAATGCGGGGTTAATGACCGTCGGCGGCTTTGAGTCAGCACAGAGGCCGGTAACCGCGCTCAGAATGATTCTCTCCGTCCTGATGATGAACACAGGCTGGTTTACCTCTGTCAGGGAGACTGGTTTGCCGGTCTGTTCAACCATGTGGTACATCGACATCCTTTTCCTGTGCTATTTGCTTTATTTTGCCATAGGCAAAATCGGGCGAAACCGAATCGTTTATCTGTGTATTTGTGCCGGCATGGTTCTGGTGGGAAAAATCTGTCTGGATGCCACACCGAATCTTCCGTTTCTCTGGGCCCTGAACGGACGCGGCTATGCACCGTTCTTCCTTGGTGTTCTGCTGTATGAGTTTCAGGAACGTGCGTCGGAGAAAGTCAGACGAATCGTGACATGGCTCTGGTCGGGCTTTGTGGCGGTCTTCTTCGTCTTTCACATGATCGTGGGGTTTGAACGCGTATTCGGGGTATTCGGCACGATGAACTATGTGCGCTATTTTGAATTTGTCGCAGCCCCCGGAATTCTGCTGGCGGCACTGAACCTGCCGCTGGTCCGGAATGGTTTATCGTGGGAGCCGCTGTGCATGCTGGGAAGTTTATCAGCCGAGATTTATTACGTGCACAACAATGTGTTTCAGGATTACTGGATGCTCAACAGAGCAACCGGTGAGAGAATCAATCTTCTTGCGCCGCCGGTGTTTCTCCTGATTGTGGTCAGCGTGATTCCCTGGGGCTTTCTGTATAAATACCTGCGGACCAGGTTCTACGGAATGCTGCCGGGACCGGAGAAGAGCAGGTGACAGGAGCGCCTGAAAGCCGCGAAAAAAGGCCGGGTTTGATTTGAAACGGAGGAGAAAACATGTTCAGGGAACTGGTAAGAAAGAGACAGGCAATTTCCCGCGAGGAGTGCATCGAGATACTTAAAAAAGAACCCCGCGGGGTTCTTTCCGTACTCGGGGATGATGAATACCCGTATGGAATGCCGATGAATCACTATTATTGTGAGGCAGATGGAAAGATCTATTTCCATGGTGGGAAAAAGGGCCATAAGATCGACGCCATGAAACGGCATGAGAAGGTTTCTTTCTGCGTGTATGATCAGGGCTTCAGAAAAGAAGGAGAGTGGGCGCTGAATATTCGCAGCGTGATTGTTTTCGGCCGGATTGAATTTGTCGAGGATGAGGAAAAAATGATTGAGATTTCCCGACAGCTGAGTTACAAGTTTACCAGAGATGAACAGTATATTGAAAACGAGATCTGTCATGCCGGACCGAGGACGCTGGTGTTTGCGCTTGTCCCTGAGCATATGACCGGGAAACTGGTGAATGAAGCGTAAAAAGAACACTGACGGGAACAAAGGATTAGCCCTGTCGCACAGCGACAGGGCTAATCCAGGCTTCATGCAATGCTCACTCCGGCAAATGACAACGGTGAGGCCTGCAAAGAAGACGGAATGATGCAGATCAGGCGCGGCCTCTATGCCTCAAACCGGGACACGGAGGGGCCGCTTTTTTATGGACTGTCTGGTTAGATCGTTTTCGTCAGGCCTGAGTGGTTAATCATTGACTCCTGCGATTTGCAGGAGTCTTTCTTTTCAGCTGTTCAATTCTGCTCATGCAGAGCAATTCCTTTCAGGATGGCATCGCGGCTGCGCTTCCTGGGATCGATAGAGATGCGGATGCGGCGGACGGCTAAAATGAACAGTCCTTCCAGGATAAAGTAAATGATGGTGACCGCGATAAGGGGAAAGAATGCCTCATAGGTGCGGCTGCGCACGATATCACCTACTTTGGTCAGGTCCTGTACGGCGATATAGCCCACGATGGCAGTCGCCTTGATAAGGCTCACGATTTCCCCCTGATAGGCCGGCAATACATGCGGGATGGCCTGGGGCAGGATGATCTTGAAGAAGGTGTTGAGGTTTGTATGCCCCAGGGCATAGGCC
The DNA here is from genome assembly GCA_017626895.1 of Clostridia bacterium. GTDB lineage: Bacteria > Bacillota > Clostridia > Christensenellales > Aristaeellaceae > Ventricola. The sequence goes on from JAGAHV010000002.1 coordinate 10,041, forward strand.
GCTTCATACTGTCCGGCGTCGACAGTGCCGACGCCCATCCGGAGGAGACTGAGGACGGAGGTGCCGAAGGTCAGCGTGAACCCGATGACCGCCACGGCGATGCCGTTGATCTTCATGGATCCGAAGATGATGTAATAGAGGATCATCAGCAGCACCACCATAGGCGTGCCTGTGATCAGCCAGGTAAAGAAGCGGATCATTCCATTGGCAAACAGATTCCCGTTCCGGCAGAGCATGAACACCAGAAACCCGAGAACTGTGCCGAACAGAATGGAAAGCAGGGTAATCAGCATGGTGGTGCCGATGCCTGTCCCAAACAGATGCCAGCGGTTTTCACGGATGAAGGTCCTGTCGAAGCTGGCACGAATGCTGTCCCAGAATGGGGTGTGTCCATCCTGAACGGTGTCTGCCTGTGCCCCGGGTACATTGTCCCCTGAGGAGATGGCCGGCGATTCTTTGGTGGACGGGACAGTCAGGCTTTCGAGATCGGCCTTTCGTAAGACCAGGACGAGTCCTCCGCTGTAGAATGGGTCGGAGAAATGAATGCTTTCCTTTCGCTCCTCCGTGATGGACATCGGGGAGGCACACATGTCATATTTTCCGCTGACCAGACCGGAAATACAGCCCTCCGGATTTGAATCCACGATGACGGGGGTATAGCCGTAACGATGACAGAACAGCGCTGCAAGCTCGATTGCCAGACCGGCAGGTTTTCCGTCCTTGATATAGGAGAAGGGCATGGAGGTGGAGTCGGTTACCACGTTCAGGCTGCCGTTTTCACCGGAGAAGCCGGTGGAGAGGTCCACCACTTTTTTGGCCTCATCACGTCCAAACCACTTGTCCAGCAGGGCAGCCATGGTGCCGTCCTGCTTGATTTCTGCCAGCATCTGGTTAAACTGGCCCCGGATCAGGTCTGCACGCCTGGAGTTTTTTCCAAAGCCGAATGCATAATCATCTTTTTTCACCATCTCAGGCAGATAGGTGATTTCCGGCACTTGCTGACACATTACCCGAACGGTCGGTTCATCTCCAAGAAAACCATCAATCTTGTCACTGATCAGGGCGGTTAAAACATCGCTGCTGTTATTGTAGTAAAAACAGGGACTGTTTGGATAGTTCTCCAAAGTAGGCGCATCAAAACTGGTACCCGTGACGATGCCCATGCGTTTCCCGTCCCAGGCCTTGGGGCTCAATGTTCCGGCAGGCGCGGACCATGTGCCGGCATCCGTTTGATTGTCAGCATTGGTCGGAGAGGGGGAATCGCCCCGCACCATAATGCCCAGTTTTTCCTCATACAGGGTTTCCGAGAAAAGAAAATGATCGGCAATATCCGGCAGATACTGCAGGTTGGACATGATGACATCAATCTTCCCGGTTACTGCGGCCGGAATGATTCCCGCAAAATCATAGACCTGAAAGGAGAGCTCCGCGCCCAGCCAGGCGGCAAAGCGGTGGGCCAGCTCAATGTCATATCCGTTCAGCGAAGTGCCTTCATAATAGCTGTAAGGCGGAACGGTGGCAGTAGTGCCGACGGTCAGATGGATGTCGGACTGGTCGGGAACTGGAATATCCGGCATTTTGTCATTCTTTTCCAGCACCCAGCGCCGAAACATGTCATCGAGTGTTCCATCTGCACGGATTTCAGCAATAAAGCGATTGACCTGATTTTCAAGATCGGGAATCCCGGAGGCGGGGGATATTCCCACAACAATTCGAACCGGTTCTCCCAGGGTTTCCTCAAGCAGATGTACGCCTGTCTGACCGTTGTCAATGGCCAACTGCATTTGTGTATGGTCATACACGTAAGCGTCAAGCTTGCCCTGCGCCACAGCAATATAGCCGATGAAGTTATCCGTATAATAGTCTATGTCGGCCTGTGGGAGGCATTTCCGCACGATCGGCTCTGCAGTAGCACCCTGACTGACACCTATTTTGATGCCCGGCGAATTCAGCTGCTCAGCTGAGGTGATAACGGATTCAGCTTTTGCAGCGCAGATGGTGAGGACAAGAATCGTTAACAGCCAAAACAAAAGTCTTTTTTTCATTGCGTGCTCCTTCAGCCGAAGCTTGAACTCTGTACCGCTGATCCTGCGGTGAATGGTTTAGAAAACGGCCATTTATCCGGTCAGTTTCCCTGGGGCTCCCGTTGGATCTGTCCATGTGGTCTTTTCCGGCCCGGGGAAATATCCTGCGGAAAAATCCTGAAATATGCTGCCATTTTACACTTTTTAGGATGAAACGGCAAATCACCCAATACAGGCTGACAAAGCTTCCCTGTCGCTGCTCGACAGAGGACAGGCCCGGCTGCTGGCAGACCCCGGTTTTTCTGCAGATGCTTCTGTCGGAAGAGAAACAGGATGGTTTCCTGTTCCAAAAAAAAACTTTCTGAAAAATGTTTTCTGACCCCATTTTTTTCAGCCGGTTCTTCGAATATAGGAGCAGAGAGATATCCCAGCATCTTCCGGAAAGCATTCCGGAGGAAATCGGATCGGCATATTACGCTGTCTGAACAGACTGATGAACCGGTGATCTCTGAACATCTGAAAAAATGGAGGAAATGAAAATGAAAAAGTGTATTGGAATGATTCTTGTGGCTGCCATGCTGATGCTGGCAGGAGCAGCTTTCGCTGAGGGACCTGGCGGAAACATGGGCGGGATGCCCCCGATGCAGGGCGGACCTCAGCAGGGGAATGCCCCGCAGATGAATGGTCCGGCCCCGAGTGATCAGCAGGGAAATCAGCCGCAGATGAATGGCCAGGCACCGAATGGTCAGCAGCCCGGAAATGCCCCGCAGATGAATGGCCAGGCACCGAATGGTCAGCAGCCCGGAAATGCTCCCCAGATGAACGGCCAGGCACCGAATGGTCAGCAGCCCGGAAATGCTCCGCAGATGAATGGCCAGGCACCGAATGGTCAGCAGCCCGGAAATGCACCCCAGATGAATGGCCAGACACCGAATGGTCAGATGCCGATGAATCCGCCGCAGATGGATGGAAACGGTCCGGAGATGAAGATGATCGACTTTGATGCCATGGCAGAAAATTCGGTGATTTCGGATGAAACGCTCGCGAAAATCAAAGCGTATATGGAAGAGAATAAGCCGGCGGAGATGAATGCTCAGCAACCGATGAATGGAATGCCGCCGGAAAAACCGGAGACTGACGGTGAGAAAACAGATGCAGATCCTGAGGTAAAAAAAGGGCTTCTGGAGGATCTTCTGAGTGCCGGAATTATAACACAAGAAGAATATGAAGCACTGAACGCTGCGCAGTAAAAATGCAGAGGAACGTATTGACAGATACGTTCCTCTTTTTTGTCACGGAAATGAGAAAAGAAAAGCAGACAGACAATTACAGCCAATAAACCGCCCAATCCATGCCGGAAAAGGGTGGATAAAGATCAAGCTGGGCCATAGCTCCGGGTAAAAGGATGTAATCATGCAGCAACCAGAAAAAGAAGTTACAGGAAACTGGAAGGAGTATTTCGCATATTCATCAGAATTCACTGATGGTTCTGAAATGTTCTGAGATGATCCACATTACATTTGCTGTCGTCTTAATACAAAAATACCGCTGGAAATGTTATAATGGTTTCAAGCGATCTTGTCAAAATAATCAAAGAATTCCAGAAGGTAACAAGATGGAACATTATCCCGAGAACAGAATCGGACTGGTCGTCCAATCAGCCGGTTCAATTGCAAAATGCATCTCGATCATCCGTAAATATAACCCCATTTCGATGGCTGAAATCAAAACAGCTATCGAAAACAAAACTTTCGTATTTGATAGTGAATATACCGATGAAGCAGGTGTTCGAAAAGTCCGTCGTTGCTACGACGAGCTTGTAAAAGCGGGAGCCACCGTAGAAATCTACGCGGACGGAGAGCTGAATACTCGTGAATTCATTTCCAATTTGCTGAATTCCTATCGGACGATAGATCGGCAAATTCAGAATCAGATTGATGCAGAAGTTGCTGCTGAAGGTGGTGATTGTGACGTCTGAAATTCGTCCTGTTTTCGGCTTGTGGAATCATTTTGCAGAAATCTCACGTACTGTTCACGAATCATGAGAGCCGTTATCCTGACAAAGAATGGGTATGGTGACATGATGCCAGGGCATGTGAGGAATTCATAACAGCCCCCAGGACGTGAAATACCGAATGATAAACAGCATGCCCCAAGACGACGAGTCCTGGGGCACAGCTGTACGTAAACCCTTGTTCTATTTTTTGATAAAGACAGCATTTAGCCATACCAGATCCTCCCGGCCTGGTATAGTATCATAAGTTTTGAAAAACTCGTGAGCCGACAGTCCGTCGATATCCCGCAGCAGATCCCTCAGTAAGGGTTCTGTTAAATAAGTGTAATAACGGCCATCCCGCATTCCGGAAAAGTCTCCATGTTTAAATGACATAAAGAAGACACCGCCGGAATGAAGATGGGGAGATAACTTTTGAACCACGTCATGGAGAGTTTGTAACGGGAGATGAAGCAGCGATGCATTTGCCCAAATTCCATGATAACATCTGTCAGGTACATAGCTGACAAAATCTTTATGAATGGCTTTCAGTCCCGTAAACTGCTCGGTTGCTTTGCACATTTCGGCAGAGCCGTCTACAGCAGTAACCTGATAACCGCGCTCTAAAAATGCTTTGCTGTCACGGCCTGAACCAGAACCAAGGTCCAAAATGGTTCCGTGCGCAGGGATCAGCTTCATAAAGTGATCTCGTATCGCAGTCATATCCACATTTCTTGTTTGCCGGACATACGCTTCAGCATTGTTATCGTAATACGCTATCGTTTGATTCATTTGCGTCCTCCCTCTCAATTGGATCGTGCATCCTGGTATTTCAAAGCACTCAGAGGAGCGGCCTTGTCGCGCAGCGACAGTTAAGTCAAATCCAGACCTCATGCAACTACAATATAGCATGGAATTGGGGGGATTGGAAGAGAGAATCCGACAAAAACGGAATTCGGGCAGTGATGCGTTATCTTAACAACACCCGCCTTAAGACTGAGGAGCGGGGAGCCTGATGGATTATACCGATTGCCTGACTTTTCGAGGACTGTTGAATGGAATGGTGTATGGGGAAGTGGAGAGCCCGCAAAACCATTCACGCATATGGAGGAGGTTTTAGCTGGTGCTTCAGCGAATCTGTTTAGCTGCAATGCTCTCTTTTTTCTTGCTGATCAGCTGTGCATATGCCGATACGGATGACGAAAGCGACTGTGAAAAAAGGATGAATGCGCTCGTTCACAGTGTGGTTCCTGAGAAAGTAATTCTTTGCACAGATATGACAAGTATGGACATTCGTACGGGCAATGGGATTATCTACGTGATTTCCAGGGAGGATGAAAAGTACAATTTTCTGATTCTCGAGATCAGCCGGAGCGAGATCGAATCAGTGAAACATTCCACAAGTGCAGTTTATCAGGATCGGGGAGTTCCTGAATTATCTGTTGAGACAGATGGAGAGGTAACGGCTGTGTATCCAACCGGCGAGAGGACTACCTTTATCAGGAATGGGGATAACTGGTTTTTGAGCGGATACAGCGTTGTGACAGAGGAGAATGACATCCTGAACATAGGTTTTCCGGATCAGAATTTTGCAGAGTGCATGGAGTTGGAGGCGGATGGCGCCGTAAAGAAAAGGACAAAATTGCCTTTTGCGTTCAATGTCTCTCTCTTGTTTGAACAAGTGGATGTTCAGTCACTGCCCAGGAGTCTGACTGAAATGAGGCCTCCCACATGATGTGGAGGCCTCAGTCGCTTTTCGCGTTTCCACTCTGAAATTCGTTTTTTTCAGGATGAAACAGGGGCTTTTTCAGCATTGGCTGATCTGGATAACCAAACATACAAAACAGCCATGCAGGAGCATTTCAGCTCTTCCATGGCCGTTCTTCTTTTGCTCCGCCCGAAAGGCCAGTTCAAATTTGGTTTTCTCCGAATCCCTGAATTGATCCGCCTTTATACGCACTATATGCCTGGCCGAAACAAGTTTGTTAAGACCGCGGCCTCGTCAGTGAATGAGGAAGAAGGAATTGATTCAGAGGACCATTTTCCTGTATAATAAGCGTGGGATTCTTTGTGTTCATGCAGGGGATTGTTCTGGATATCTGCCGAAAGGAACGGTCCAACTGCACTGCAGCACGTTGTCAGGTGAGAGTACAGGAAAACAGCGGTGCTGAGAAATCAAGCTGCGGAACGGGCGCGACGCGCAGCGTCGATTTGTCAAATGTGAGGATCAGAAAAGCCGCGGTGCCGAGAGACCAAGCTGCGGAACGGGCGCGACGCGCAGCGTCGATTTGTCAAATGTGAGGATCAGAAAAGTCGCGGTGCCGAGAGACCAAGCTGCGGCTCATAAGGAGCACGGTCATGAAGATCTTTATTTATCATGTTTACGCCCCGATCTGCTTTGACGGCAAGTGGTCATATGGAATGGGGAAGCTCCGCAAAAAACTGATAACAGATGAACAGCCGAAAAACTCGGCTGCAAAAAAGGAATTGCTCAAACGGGCAGTTGCGACCATTGAC
>JAGAHV010000152.1:0-1578 GCA_017626895.1 Clostridia bacterium
ACCGGGTCTGACACGTCCGGATGATTCACCTCGATGCCTCGCCGGATGACCTGAATCTTTCGTGCAAGCCCTTCATCCGACAGGCCGGAGCCGCGGCCGGTGACCGTTTCCGGAGACAGGTGTAAAAGGGCTGCGGTCAGGGCGGCGGAGCTGGTGGTGTTCCCGATGCCCATTTCTCCCAGGGCCAGCAGGTGAAAACCTCTGCCGGCCAGATCACGGACAGCCCGGATGCCGGAATCAATGGCCTGCACGGCCTGTTCGCGGGACATGGCAGGGCCCTGTGTAAAGTCGTTTGTTCCCCCCGCAACAGACATCCGAATCAGGTTCGGACAGTCGGGCGGATCCGCCATGCCCATATCATAGGCAAAGACGGCGGCGTGGGCACAATTGGCCATGAGGTTGATGTTGGAGGTTCCCTCGCAGATGGACCGGGCGACACGGCTGGTCACATCACTGCCGCACTGGGAGATGCCCTGCCGGACGACGCCGTGATCACCGCAGAAGATGAGGACGGCACGGGGATCAAGTGAAACCCGGTCCGTGCCCTGGATGGCGGCAATTCTTGTCAGGATGGATTCAAACCGGCCAAGACTGTTCAGCGGCTTGGCCACATGGTCAAATTTGTGTTGTGCCATTTGGCGGGCATTATCATTGAGCGGCTTTGGCGTAATAAAAGTAGACTGCATTAGATCACCTGATAAAAGCAAACAACAGAAGGAGAATCATGAGAAAGAAACCGGCTGTCAGAAGGAGAAGGCTGCAGGCAGACCGGATATCCTCCCGTTTTGCCGGACGGTCCGGGTCCCCGATCGTCGGTTTCACGACGGGAACGCCAAAATAATCATGTGTGCCGCCCAGCTGGATATGAAGGGCTCCGGCGGCTGCGGCTTCGCTGTAGGCACAGTTGGGACTCTGGTGCCGGGCATGGTCCCGGATAAGGATCCGGAAGGCATTGCCTGTATCCAGGCCTGCAGGGAAGGCAGACAGGGCCATCATTGGACCGGTTAGGCGGGCGGGAATATAGTTGAGGAGATCATCCAGTCTGGCGCTGCAGCAGCCCAGCTGCCGGTATTTTTCGTTCTTATAGCCCACCATGGAATCAAGGGTGGAGGCGGCCTTGAAGCCCCAGAGGAGAATCGGCCCGCCAAGAGCGGCGTAGAACATGGGGGAGATAACTCCGTCGGTGGTGTTCTCCGCGACGGTTTCAACCGTTGCCTTGATGACTTCTTCCTCGGTGAGCCGGTCCGTATCCCGGCCCACGATGCGGGCCACCTGCTGACGTCCGGCCTCCAGGCCCCGGTCAAGCGCCAGGGAAACATCCCGGGCCTCTGTGCACATGGATTTGGCCGCAAGGCCCATCCAGTTAAGCACCACCATCCCGAGAAAGGTCGGAACCGGTCCCAGCTGCCTGAGAAGGACCAGAATCCCTGCGCTGCTGAGCATGGTCAGGGACACGGTCAGAAAGGTCAGAAGGATTCCGGAGAGAAACAGATTTCCGCCCCGTGCCCGCAGGCGTTTTTCAAGGAAGGTGATCAGACGGCCGATGAGCCGGACCGGATGATACAGCCACCGGGGATC
>JAGAHV010000014.1:0-33255 GCA_017626895.1 Clostridia bacterium
GGGGTGGACCTTGAAAACCGCCTGGAAGTTACGCGGGTCAATGCGGACGGGATGATTGTCAGCCTGGCTCCCGGCGGCTTTGTCACGTTCCGGATGCCGGAGGAAGTGAATGGCCGGTATGATGTGTCTGTGCGGGTTTCGGCAACTCTGGCCCAGACAAGTTCCCAGCCGTTCCTGTTCAGCGTGAACGGCGAAATGCCCTGGGCGGCACCGGTGGACTGCCGGCCATGGGCCGGGTCCCCGGCGCACATTGATGAACGGATCCCGGGCATGGATGCGGCGTTGGCCAGTGCGTGTACGGAGGAGGAGATTGCCGACAATTTCCCTCTGCATGCCGGCGATGTGCTGCAGATACGGACAGGATTCGGGGCAAACGCCGCGGAACTGGCCGGGGAGGCATTCCCGGGAATTGCGGCGCTGGTGCTGTTGCCCCATGAGCCGCGGGCCCGGACCGGAACGGATCCGCTGTCGGGGAAGAAGATCCTGTGGCTGGGGTCCTCCGTGACGTATGGGGCACAGTCGGCAGGGCATTTTTCAATGGTAGAGGCGATGCGGGAGCGGCACCCGGGGCTCATCTGCGAAAAGTATGCCGTGTGCGGGACGACACTGGCCAATACCTCGGCGGATTCGTATCCGGCCCGTCTGAGGCAGATTCCGGAATGGAAACATCCGGACCTTGTGGTGGTGCAGCTGTCCACGAACGATGCGGTGCAGGGGAAGATTCTGGGCCGGATCAGCGAGGGCAATGCGCCCATGGATGAGACGACGATTGCCGGGGCCATTGAGGCCATTATTCTGGATATCCGGGAGCGGTTTCACTGTCCGGTGGTCTTTTACACGGGAACCTGGTTTGACTGTGAACTGTACAGGGAAATGACGGAGCTGCTGGCGGCCATTCAGAAAAAGTGGGGAATCGGCATCATTGATCTGTTTCATGACGCGGAGATGTGCCGGGTCATTGGGACACCGCAGTATGAACGTTACATGCACGACCCGATTCATCCCTTCCGCGCGGGTTATACGGAGTGGTGGACACCGGTAATCGATCTGTATCTGACCCGGTTCCTGCAGGACGGGACGCAGACCATGGAACCGTGAACAGAATAGTTTGTTAAAGATTTAACAGGCAAAAAGGATACATCCTGTGCTTGACAGCAAAAAATGAGCGTGATAATATATCGCAAGATTCGCAATGACGAGGAAAAAAACTGCAGAAATCTGTCCAGCGAAGAAGGAATGGTGGAAGCCTTCACCAGAGGAATGCAGAGAATACTCCCCTCCGAGCAGCAGGCTGAACTCCGGTCAGGACCGGACAGTAGGTTATGCCGGGCGGCCCGTTACAGCCGGAAGGAATGCAAGATTCCAGAGTGTGCACAGCACAGAAATTAGGTGGTACCGCGAGTCATTCGCCCTAAGTGGGAGAATGACTGTTTTTTTTCCATGTGATTTCGGAGTGCGAGTAACAGAGTAAAGGATGGACGCAAGTGAAACTTTGTGGAGCAGCCATATTGATTGAATGCCTCATCGAACAGGGAACGGAGACCATATTCGGCTTTCCGGGCGGCGCGGTTCTGCCGATCTACGATGAGCTGTATAAAAGAAGTGACCGCATCGGGCATGTGCTGACTGCGCACGAGCAGCATGCGGGGCATGCGGCGGATGGATACGCACGTGTGACCGGGAAAACGGGCGTCTGCCTTGCAACCAGCGGACCGGGTGCCACCAACCTGGTGACGGCCATTGCCACGGCGTACATGGATTCAACGCCGGTCGTCTTTATCACGGGCAATGTGCCCCAGAGCCTGATGGGAACCGATTCGTTCCAGGAAGCGGATATTTCCGGCATTACCATGCCGATTACCAAGCACAATTACATGGTGACGGATGTGCGGAAACTGGCGGATACCATCCGTGAGGCATTTTTCATCGCGGCGAACGGCCGTCCCGGCCCGGTGCTGGTGGATATTCCCAAGGATGTGCAGATTGCCGAGACCGAGTACGTTCCGGCCAGCGGCGACGAGCTGATTCCGGCGCTTTCCGCCAGCCATCCCATGATGCAGCTCCGTCCGGTGGGCGCCGCCCTTGAGCGGTACAAGCTGCGGGTGGAACCGTATGTGGCGCAGGCGGCGGAACTGGTGGAGAAGGCGGAGCGGCCGCTGATCTACTTTGGCGGCGGTGTCATTCTTTCCGGTGCGGAGCGTGAACTGGCCGAACTGGCCAGCCGGATTGATGCACCGGCGGTATCCTCCCTCATGGGACTGGGTGCCCTTTCCGAGGAAAGCGCGAGAATGCTGGGCATGCTGGGCATGCATGGAACGCATGCGGCCAACATTGCCATGCAGCGCTGCGATCTGCTGATCGCCGTGGGCGTGCGGTTTTCCGACCGGGCCCTGGGCAATGCGGATACCTTTGCCCCCAATGCCAAGGTCCTGCATATTGATATTGACCGGGCGGAGATCAACAAGAACGTGACCACGACCCTGCATATCACGGGGGATGCCAAAACGGTTCTGGATCTCCTGCTGCCGCGCCTTGAAAAGAAGGAGCATCCCATCTGGATGCGGCAGGCCCAGAGCATGGCGGAGGAGTACCTCTCCAATGATCTCTTTGAGCCGCGGAAGATCCTGAAGGCTATGTCGGAGCTGGCGCCTGCGATTACGGTGGCCACGGACGTGGGCCAGCACCAGATGTGGACGGCACAGCATTTCCCGTTCATCCGTCCCCGCCAGCTGGTCACCAGCGGCGGCCTTGGAACCATGGGCTTCGGCCTGGGCGCCGCCATGGGCGCTGCACGGGCACTGGGTGAGCCGGTGGTCCTTGTGACGGGCGACGGCTCGTTCCGGATGAATCTGACGGAGCTTTCCACCATCGCCTATTACCAGTTTCCGGTCATCGTGGTGGTGTTCAACAACGGAACGCTGGGCATGGTCCGGCAGTGGCAGACCCTGTTCTTCGGCAAGCGCTATTCCCAGACAACCCTGGACCGCGGCCCTGACTTCATGAAGCTGGCGGATGCGTACGGCATCCGCGGTGCCCGGGTCAGCAACGAACAGGATTTCCGCCGGGTATTTGCCGAGGCCCTCGAGCTGAAGGCGCCGTACCTGATTGAGTGCATGCTGGACATTGATGAGATGGTGGCGCCCATGGTAGCCCCCGGCTCACCGATTGATTCCTTCTGCCTCAACTGACGGGAATAGGAGAGTTTCAAATGGACAAGAATGTGCGGAATCGCTATACCGTAGGGGTTCTGGTGAGCAATGAACCCGGTGTTCTTTCCCGGGTTTCCGGCCTGTTTTCCCGCCGCGGCTTCAACATTGAGAGCCTGGCGGTGGGCCCGACCCAGGACCAGACGATTTCAAGAATTACCATTGTGGTGCTGGGCAATGATTCCAGCATTGAACAGCTGGTGCAGCAGCTTTACAAGCTCATCTGTGTGCGCAAGGTCCGGGTCTATGATCCGGCGAACACGGTGGAGCGTCAGCTGGTGATGATCAAGGTGGCCGCCAACGCCTCCGACCGGGAGGGACTGATGCGGCTGGTGGAGATTTTCAAGGCCAAGGTGGTGGATGTGACGCGGGAGTCGCTGACGCTGACCATTACGGGGGATGTGGAAAAGGTGTCCGCCATGGTGGAGCTGATGCAGGATTTCGGCATCACCGAAATCGTCCGGACAGGCACCGTGGCGCTGCAGCGCGGCAACCAGATCATGAACTCGGAAATCTTCGATCTTTAATGGCAGGTCCGCGGGCGGGGCCCGCATTACATAATCCTTTATGAAAGCAAATGACATAAGGAGGAATTACAAATGGCTCAGATGTTTTACGAGCAGGATTGCTCACTCTCTTTTCTTGAGGGAAAAAAGATTGCAATCGTCGGATACGGCTCCCAGGGACATGCCCATGCGCTTAACCTGAAGGACTCCGGCTGTGATGTGGTGGTCGCTCTTTACGAGGGCTCCAAGAGCTGGAAAAAGGCTGAGGAAGCCGGCCTGACCGTCATGACGACGGCAGAGGCTGCCAAGGTTGCCGACCTGATCATGATCCTGATCAATGATGAGAAGCAGGCTGCCATGTACGAGAAGGACATTGCGCCCTATCTGCGTCCCGGCATGGTCCTGGCGTTTGCCCATGGCTTTAATATCCATTTCGGCTGCATCCGTCCGCCCAAGGACGTGGATGTCATCATGGTTGCCCCGAAGGGCCCGGGCCACACGGTCCGCAGCCAGTATCTTGAAGGCAAGGGTGTTCCGGACCTGATCGCTGTGTATCAGGATGCCTCCGGCAAGGCCCAGGATATCGCACTGGCGTACGCGGCCGGCATCGGCGGTGCCCGCGCAGGCATCCTCAAGACCACCTTCCGTGAGGAGACGGAGACGGACCTGTTCGGTGAGCAGTGCGTTCTCTGCGGCGGCGTGACGGCCCTGATGAAGGCCGGATTTGACACGCTGGTGGAAGCCGGATATCAGCCGGAGAATGCCTACTTTGAGTGCATCCATGAGATGAAGCTCATTGTTGACCTGATCTTCGCACACGGCTTTGCCGGAATGCGCTATTCCATCTCCAACACCGCCGAGTTTGGCGATTACGAGGTTGGCAAGCGCCTGATCACCGAGGAGACCAAGAAGGAAATGAAGAAGGTCCTCACCGAGATCCAGGACGGCACCTTTGCCCGCAACTGGCTGCTTGAGAACCAGGCCGGCTGCCCGCACTTCCTGGCCCGCCGCCGCATTGAGGCCGGCAGCCAGCTGGAGGAAGTCGGCAAGGAGCTGCGCAGCAAGATGAGCTGGTCCGGAAAGGTTGACCTGTAATGGAGAGAATCAGTGATCGCGTGAAGAAGGGGCCTGAAAAGGCCCCGCACCGTTCTCTCTGGAAGGCCCTCGGCCTGACGGATGAGGAACTGACCCGCCCGCTGATCGGCGTGGTCAGCGCGCAGTCTGACTGTGTTCCGGGACATAATCACCTGAAAAACATCGCGCAGGCAGTGAAGGACGGCATCCGGATGGCCGGCGGCGTGCCGGTGGAGTTTCCGGCAATCGGCGTGTGCGACGGCATCGCCATGGGCCATGTGGGCATGAAATATTCCCTGGCCAGCCGTGAACTGATCGCGGACAGCTGCGAGTCCATGGCCATTGCTCATGGCTTTGACGGCATGGTCTTTATCCCCAACTGCGACAAGATCGTCCCCGGCATGCTGATGGCGGCCCGCCGCCTGAATCTGCCGGCCATGGTCGTCTCAGGCGGGCCCATGATGCCCGGACGGATGCCCGGCGGCAAGGGAGATCTGGACCTGAACTCCGTCTTTGAGGCGGTGGGGGCATACAAGGCCGGCAAAATCGATGACCAGGGACTCAACGACGTTGAATCCAGTGCCTGCCCGGGCTGCGGCTCCTGCTCCGGCATGTTTACGGCCAATTCCATGAACTGCATTACCGAGGTCATCGGAATGGCGCTGCCCGGAAACGGAACCATCGCCGCGGTGGACGGTGCCCGGATCCGTCTGGCCAAAAAGACCGGCATGCGCATTGTGCAGATGGTGGAAGAGGGCCTGACCCCGGACAAGATCATGACGGAGAAGGCGTTCCGCAACGCGCTGTGCCTGGATATGGCACTGGGCTGCTCCACCAATACGGTGCTGCATCTGCCGGCCATTGCCCATGAGGCCGGAATCGACTTTGATCTCAACTGGGTCAACGAGACCAGCGCCAAAGTGCCGAACCTGTGCCACCTGGCACCGGCCGGTCACCATCATGTCATCGACCTGCATCTGGCGGGCGGTGTCATGGGCGTGCTGAGCGAACTGAAGGGCCGCGGCCTCCTCTATGAGGATGCGCTGACGGTGTCCGGTGAGACGCTGGGTGAGGAAATCGCCCGTGGCCGGAACCAGAATCCGGAGGTCATTCGTCCCTTTGATCAGCCCTATTCCCAGACCGGCGGCCTGATGATTCTGCGCGGAAACGTCGCCGTGGACGGCGCCGTGGTCAAGCGCAGCGCAGTAGCGCCCGAAATGCTGGTGCACGAGGGACCGGCCCGCGTCTTTGACAGCGAGGATGCGGCCATCAAGGCCATCTATGAGAGCCAGATTCATCCGGGCGACGTGGTGGTCATCCGGTATGAGGGCCCAAAAGGCGGCCCCGGCATGCGCGAGATGCTCTCTCCGACCTCTGCCATCTGCGGCATGGGTCTTGACAAGGAAGTGGCCCTGATTACCGACGGACGCTTCTCCGGCGCCACCCGCGGCGCGGCCATTGGCCACGTGTCGCCTGAGGCAGCCAGCGGCGGCGTCATCGGCCTGGTGGAAGAAGGGGATATCATCTCCATCAACATTCCCGAGGGACGGCTTGAACTGAAAGTGGACGAGGCAACGCTGGCCGAGCGCCGGGCAAAATGGGTCTGCCCGCCGCCCAATGTGACCAAGGGTTACCTGGCCCGCTATGCGAAGCTGGTTTCCTCTGCCAACAAGGGAGCCGTCGTGGAGTAATCCCGGCAGCGGATCAAACGCAGATCCGGAAATGCACATGGCAAAAAACAGTACCCCCTGCGGAATTTGCGCAACGGGTACTGTTTTCTATTGACGGGAAAGGGACAAACTACTATAATGCAATTTATACAGCCTGAATGCATAAAATTACATTCCCGCTGATGATAAAATGTTGGAGGTTCGCAGATGAAAAAGATTCTGTGTCTGCTTGTCGGCATGCTGATCCTGCTGGCAGGCGTCAGCGCGCTGGCGGAGGATCCGCTGCGCGTGGCGATTGGTTCCCAGTTCAGTACCCTGGATCCGGGACTCAATACCGAAGTGGTCAACAACTATGTGCTTTCGCATATCTATGCAGGCCTGTTCAAGGCGGATGAAAACAACAATCCGACCAACATGCTGTGCGAATCCTATACGGTTTCGGATGACAGCCTGGTGTATACTTTCAAGCTGCGGGAGGATGCGGTCTGGAGCGACGGAAAGCCGGTAACGGCAAATGATTTCGTCTATTCCTATCTGCGTGCCCTTTCCTACGGCGCGGACAATGCCTGGGCGGTCTATGACATGATCAGCTATGTGAAGGGCGCCGAGGAATACAACGCCAAAGCCCTTGCGGCCGGCGAGACCTTTGACTGCACCAAGGAGGATGCCAGCGAAGTGGGCATCAAGGCCCTTGATGACCGGACGCTTGAGATTACCCTCAAGGCACCCTGCCCGTACCTGACCAAGCTCATGGGCAGCAACGTCTGGCTGCCGGTCCGTGAGGACTTTGCACCCCAGCATGAATCGCTCTGGTCCTATACCGTGGGCTATCCGTCCTCCGGACCCTACACCCTGACGCAGGTCGGCGAAAATGAGGGCGCCACGCTGGTGAAGAGCGAGACCTTCTTTGGCGCGGCCGACGTGAAGCTGGGCAGCATTGAGTACGTCGTCATGCCGGATCCGGCTGCACAGGATATGGCTTTCCGCAGCGGCGAAATTGACATCGCCATGGATCCCTCCAATGAGACGGCCCTGACCTATCAGGGAACGGAGAATCTGTGGGTCATGCCCCAGTGCTCCAACTACTTCCTGGCCATCAACTCCGGTTCCACCGCTCCCGAGTGGGCCAAGAACGTGAACCTGCGCCGTGCCCTGGCCCTGGCCATTGACCGGGCTACTCTGGTGGATGTCCTGGGCGGCGAGCTCCTGTATCCGCCGCTTTACGGCTATGTTCCCACCGGCGTGAGCGGTGTGGAGGGTGACTTCCGCGCCGAGGCAGATGCCAAGGAACTGTCCCTCACCTATGATGCCGAGAAGGCCAAGGAACTGCTGGCTGAGGCCGGCTATGATGCCGCCAATCCGCTTCACATCACCTACAAGTATTCAAACAACGGCATCCACGGTGACGTGGCCACCATGCTGCAGGCCATGTGGCAGGCAGTGGGCATCGACGTGACCTTTGAGGCCGTTGAATCCGGCGTGTTCTATGATCAGCTTGACGCGGGCGACTTTGAAATTGCCCGTTACGGCTATGTGGCCTCGGATGATGCCAAGCAGTATCTGGATCTTTGGACAACCAAGATGCAGGTCGTGGCTGCCGTGGATGATCCCACCTACAACAAGATGATCGAGGATGCGGCCTGGCTGACCGACATGAAGGCGTATTACACCGCCCTTCATGAGGCAGAGGACTACCTGATCAAGGAAAACGTGTATCTGATCCCGCTGTTCAACTACACCAATCCGGTTCTGGTCAAGAGTGGAATCACCGGTTACCGTTCTCTGGGCGGCACCGTGAACTTCAACCAGGTTGTGATGGAGTAAACCCGACGGTTTCTGCCGGGGGCGTGCCCGCACGTCCCCGGTTTTCCATTTACGAGTGGCCCTGCCGCGAATGGACAGGGTCTGTTCAGGAAACAGGATTGCCTCTGCGAAAGGGCCAGCCCCGGCTGACGTTTTCGCAGGTGCAAATGCCTGTGTGAGATTGAATTTGGAGGCCTGTTGTTATGGATAAAATTACCTCTGCCTCGCTGACCGAGCTGCGTTTTCTCAGCGATCCGCTGCTGAGCCCGGCGGGAAATACCGCACTTTTCACCGTTTCCCGGATGGACCGGGAGAAAAATACGTATCTGAGCGATCTGTACATGGCAGATCTGGCCTCCGGTTCCTGCAGACAGCTGACCGCGTCCGGTCATGAGGGCATCCGGATTTTTGAGGACGAGCGGACCGTTCTGTTCGAGAGCTGCCGTGGCGAGTCGGACAAGCCGGAGAAGGGACGCGAAAAGACCGTTTTTTACCGGATTTCCCTGGACGGCGGGGAAGCGGTGCGGGCCTTTGAGATCGGCAAACGGGTGACCGGCATCCGGAAAATGGACGGGGACCGGTACGTGCTGCTGGTCCGTGAGGACCTGAATGCCCTGCCGGAGGAGGCGACGGAGGACATGCACACGGAGGCGGCAGATTATCATGTCCTTGAGGAACTGCCTTACTGGGCGAACGGAGCAGGCTATGTGTCCCGCATCCGTCATGCGCTGTATCTGTATACCCCGGCAGAGGGACTCAAAAAGCTGACGGATCCATACCTGAATGTCCGCTCGTTTGAGGTGCAGGGAGATCAGATTCTCTTTGCAGGCGACCGGTATACGGATATGCTGTCCCTGTACGGAACCGCCGGCCTGATTTCCCCGGATGGGGAAATGCGCACACTGGTGCCGGATGATACATACCGGGTGGATGAGGCGGTGTTCCTGGGCAGCCGGATCGCCCTTGTGATGAGCGACATGAAGCCCTGGGGCATGGGACAGATGCCGGCCGTTTATCTCTTTGATCCCGCGGATGATTCACTGGTGTGCCGCTGGAAGCCGGAACTGCCTATCGGGACAGCGCCCATGACGGATGCCCAGTACGGCAGCGGACGAACGATTAAGGCGGTGGGCACTGACCTCTATTTTACCGGTCTCAGCCGGGCCTGGAGCAGTCTGTACCGGCTCAGCGAAACCGAGGGCCTGACCGAGGTGGCGTGGCCGGAGGGTTCCGTCTTTTCCTTTGATGCGCTGGGGGATACCGTGGTCATGGCCGGATGTGAAAATGACCGGACCGCGGAGCTTTACGCACTGCGGGATGGGCAGTTTACGCGCCTTACCCACATCAACGATGCCTATTTTGAGCGGTATCAGGTCCGGCCTGCCCGGTGGATTCCCTTTGTCAATTCGGCCGGCCTGGCGCTGGATGGCTGGGCGCTGGTGCCGGAGGGGGATGGCCCGCACCCGGCGGTGCTGGAGATTCACGGCGGTCCCCGCTGCGCCTATGGCACGCCGTTCTTCCATGAAATGCAGGCTCTGTGCGGCGACGGGTATTACGTCTTTTTCTGCAATCCCCGCGGCAGTGAAGGGTATGGGGAGGCGTTTGCAGATTTGCGCGGCCGGTACGGAACCATTGACTATGAGGACCTGATGGCGTTCCTGGATCACGCGCTTGACTGTTTCCCGGAGGCGGACCGTTCCCGTCTGGGGGCCTGCGGCGGTTCCTACGGCGGATTCATGTGCAACTGGATCGAGGGACATACGGACCGGTTTGCGGCGATTGCCAGTCAGCGGAGCATTTCCAACTGGGTTTCCGACTTCGGAACCAGTGAAATCGGCCATACCTTTGACCGCAACGAGTCCGGAACGGATCCGTGGCAGGGGATGGAGGTGCTGTGGAACATGTCGCCGCTCAAGTATGCGGCCAATGCCCGCACGCCGATTCTCTTTATTCATTCCCTGCAGGACTACAACTGTACCGTCGACCAGGGTCTGCAGATGTTTGCGGCCATGAAACACTTCGGCGTTCCGACCCGGGTCTGTCTGTTTGAGGGGGAAAATCATTCCCTGTCCCGTTCAGGCAAGCCCCGTCACCGGCTGCGCCGTCTGAGTGAGATTGAAGCCTGGTTTAAACGGTATCTGGAAAGGGAGGATGCCAATGGGTAAATATATCCTCAAGCGCCTTCTGATCGGCGTCGTTACACTGCTGGCACTGGCCACCATCACGTTTTTCCTGATGCACATCATTCCCGGTTCCCCGTTTGCCGGTGAGACCAGCAAACTGCCGGCGGCCGTGAAAGAGAAGCTCATTGCTAAGTACGGACTGGACAAGCCGCTGGTGGTTCAGTACGTTACCTATCTGCGAAATGCCATTCACGGGGATTTCGGCACCTCCCTGAACCGGAAAGGCCGGGAGGTGATGGACATCATCATGGGCGGCATCCGGCCAACCGCCTCCCTCGGCCTGGTGGCCTTTGTCATCGCCATGACGGTGGGCATCCTGCTGGGCACCATTTCAGCCTTCTCCCGGCAGCGCTGGGTCTCCGGCCTGGTGGCGGTGATCTCCACCATTGGTGTCAGCGTTCCCTCCTTCCTGATCGCCCTCCTGATGATGCTGGTCTTTGGTGTGCTCCTGGGATGGCTGCCCATTGTGGGCCTCTCTTCCTGGCGGCACTACATCATGCCCGGCATTGCCCTGTCACTGGCGCCCATTGCCATGATTGCCCGTCTGGTTCGCTCCAGCCTCCTTGAGGTCATGCGGCAGGACTACATGGTCCTGGCCCGCAGCAAGGGTACACCGGAGCTGCAGGTCATTACGCGACATGCCCTGAAAAACGCGCTGATTCCGGTCATTACCTATGCCGGCCCGCTGATTGCCACGCTGCTGACCGGATCCTTTGTCATTGAAACGCTCTTTTCCATCCCGGGCATCGGGGCGGAATTTGTCACCAGTGTTTCAAACCGCGACTATACCCTGATTATGGCACTGACGATCTTCTACGGTGCGTTCATTATCGTGGCCAACATCGTGACGGATCTGATTACGGCCGCCATTGATCCCAGAATCCGTTTGAGTTAGGAGGCCGAAAATGGCAGATATCAATAAATGTGAGGCCGTTCTGGGAATCCCGGCGTCGGAGATTCCGGAGGAATGGTTTGAGCGCCTCAGCGATGAGGAAAAAGACAGTGAATTCGTTGCCATGCAGAGCAAGACCTATTTTCAGGATACCTGGGCACAGTTCAAAAAGAACCGTCTGGCGCTGGTCTCCCTGGTCTTTCTCTTCATTCTGATTCTGGCTGCCATCTTTGTCCCGATGTTCTCTCCGTATACCTATGACGGGCAGGACCTGATGCACCGCAATGCCGGCTCCAGCTGGCAGCATCCTTTCGGAACGGATAAATTCGGCCGCGACATTTTTGTGCGGGTCATGTACGGTGCCCGCATCTCCCTCTCCGTCGGTTTTGCGGCGGCCCTTCTCAACCTGATCATCGGGGTGGTCTACGGCGGCGTCTGCGGATACATCGGCGGGCGCGCAGATCTCATCCTGATGCGGATTGTCGACATTCTCTATTCCGTGCCGACATTGCTGTATGTTATCCTGATCATGCTGATTTTCGGCTCGAACATCTTTTCGGTGCTGCTGGCCATCTGTGTGAGCAGCTGGGTCGGCATGGCGCGCCAGGTGCGGGCACAGGTTCTTTCCCTGAAGGAACAGGAATTTGCCCAGGCGGCCTTTGTCCTTGGCGCCAGCCGGACGCGGATTCTGTTCAAGCACCTGATCATCAACTGCATGGGGCCCATTATCGTCAATACCACCCTCATGGTGCCGGAGGCGATCTTTACCGAGGCCTTCCTGGCGTTTGTTGGAATCGGCATCTCCATTCCCATGGCCAGCTGGGGCACCATGGCCAATGATGCCCGTTCCCTTCTCATGCTTTATCCCATGCAGATGGTCTGGCCGGTCATGGCCATCAGCCTGACCATGCTCAGCCTGCATTTTATTGGCGACGGTCTCAGCGATGCGCTGGATCCCAGAAAGAGGTAACCACGTGGATACAACAAATCTATTGGAAGTTTCGAATCTCAGCGTCGATTTTGAAACAGACCAGGGCCTCGTTCATGCCGTTCGCGACGTCAGCTTTTCGCTGAAACCCGGAGAGATTCTGGGAATTGTCGGTGAATCAGGCTCCGGCAAATCGGTTTCCATGTACGCCATCATGGGCCTGCTGGCTGCAAACGGCCGGATTAGCGGGGGGAAGATTACCTTTGACGGCGATGACATCAGCCGCGGGGCGTTCCCGAGTGAGAAAGCGTACCTGCATCACATGAACCACATCCGCGGAAACAAAATGGCCATGGTTTTCCAGGACCCCATGACGTTTCTCAATCCCCTGCAGACCATCGAGCGGCAGATCATGGAGCCGCTGCTCAATCACACGTCCATGACCCGGGCGCAGGCCCATGAACGGGTACTGGAACTCATGGTGCAGGTGGGCATTCCGTCCCCGGAAAAGCGGATTCACCAGTACCCGCATCAGTTTTCCGGCGGCATGCGGCAGCGGATCATCATTGCCATCGCGTTGGCCAACAATCCCAAACTCCTGATCGCGGATGAACCGACCACGGCCCTGGATGTGACCATTCAGGCCCAGATCCTTGAGCTGATCCGGGATCTGACCCGCAAGAGCGGCACCTCCACCATCATGATTACCCATGACCTGGGGGTGGTGGCGTGCCTGTGTGACCGCATCCTGATCATGTACGGCGGCAAGATCATGGAGGCGGGGACGGACCGCGAAATCTTCTATTCTCCCAATCATCCCTATACCCGCGGCCTTCTGTCCTGCATTAACAATCCGGAGGCGGAGGAAAAGGATCTGGTGCCCATTCCGGGCTCGCCGCCGGACCTGCTGAAACCGCCCATGGGCTGTCCGTTTGTGGACCGGTGCGAGCAGGCAATGAAGATCTGCAAGGTCCGCATGCCGGACATTACTCATCTTTCTGACACGCACAGCAGCAGCTGCTGGTGCAATGAGGTCCTGAGGCGGCAGGCCGTGGCGCAGACAGCGGCAGAGAAAAACCGGGAAGGAGGGAGAGCATGAACGGCGGCCATTATGTAGAGATTTCTCACCTTGATGTGATCTATGATGTCACCAAGGGCGTCTTTTCGCCCAAACAGCTGGTCCATGCGGTCAACGATGTCTCCTTCACCATTGAAGCCGGCGAAACCTTTGGCCTGGTCGGCGAATCCGGGTGCGGCAAGTCCTCCCTGGGCCGGGCTATTGTGGGCATCAACAAACCCAGATCCGGAGATATCCGCATCAACGGACAGGATGTGACACATCTGCACGGGCGCAGCCTGCATGATTTCCGGCGGGAGGTGCAGATGATCTTCCAGGATCCCTACGCCTCGCTCAATCCCCGGATGACCATTGGCGAGATTCTGAGCGAGCCTATGGTGATTCACGGCCTGTACCACTCCGCCGGTGCACGGGAGGAGCGGGTGACCGAACTCCTGCGAACCGTTGGACTGAAACCGGACCATATCCGCCGGTATCCCCACGAATTCTCCGGCGGCCAGCGGCAGCGCATTTCCATTGCCCGGACGCTGGCGGTGAACCCGCGCTTCATCATCTGTGATGAACCGATCTCCGCGCTGGATGTCTCCATTCAGGCGCAGATCATCAATCTGCTCAAACAGATTCAGAAAGAACGGAACATTGCCTATCTGTTCATTGCCCATGACATCGGCATGGTCAAGCACATTTCAGACCGGATCGGCGTCATGTACCTTGGGCATCTGGTGGAGGTGGGGGACAGCAGCGAGGTGTATTTCCATCCGCTGCATCCCTATACCAAAGCCCTGCTCAGCGCCATTCCCATTTCGGATCCGGATGTGGGAAAGAGCCGGAAACGGATCATCCTGGAAGGGGAGATCCCTTCACCGCTGAATCCTCCGGCCGGCTGTCCGTTCAGCACCCGCTGCCCGCTGGCAGATGAGGCGTGCCGCAGGATGCCGAAAATGCAGCAGTTCGGGTCACATCAGGTGGCGTGCCATCACGTAAATCAAAACGGCTGAAAAAAAATGGGGCCTTCCCGGAAGGGAAGGCCTTTTGCAAAGGGACAACACATCCTTGCTGTCTGAGAGGGTCTGCTGTATAGCGGCAGTTTGCAAAAAATGAGCACCGGTATAGATGCGGTGCCGAAAGACTAACTACGACTCGATAAGGAGAAAGAGTATGCTGAATCCGGTTTTTGAACGCTATGAGAATGATCTGATCGCCCTTGCCAGAAAAGTCTGGGAGAATCCGGAGCCCGGTTTTCGTGAACAGGTCAGCAGTCAGGTACAGGTGGAGTATTTACGCAAAATGGGCTTTGCGGTGACGGAAAATGTGGCCAATACCCGGACGGGGTATGTGGCCGAGTGGGGCAGTAGTCATCCGGTTCTGGCATTTCTTGGCGAATTTGATGCACTGTACGGCCTTTCGCAGCGGGCCGATCTGGCCAGTCCGGAACCGATTCCGGGGCAGGCCATGGGACAGGGCTGCGGCCATCACCTGCTGGGGACCGGCGCAATCGCCGGGGCGCTCCTCCTTCGGGATCTCATGCAGGCGGAGGGGCTTGAGGGAACCATCCGCATTTATGGCTGTCCGGCGGAGGAAAGCGGGTCCGGCAAGGCGTATATGGCCAGGGACGGGGTGTTTAATGACTGTGACGCGGCGCTGACCTGGCATCCTTCCAACTTCAACATGATTGCCACCGGAAGTTCCCAGAGCTGCATTCAGTGCTATTTCCGCTTTACCGGGGTAGCCTCACATGCTGCCAGTGCACCGCACCTGGGCCGCAGTGCGCTGGATGCGGTGGAGCTGATGAATGTGGGAGTCAACTATCTGCGGGAGCATATGGAAGACTCGGACCGGGTACACTATGCCATTTCCAATCCGGGCGGCAGCTCCCCCAATGTGGTTCAGGCCTATGCCGAATCCAGGTATCTGGTCCGCTCCACCACCAATCCCAAGTGTGAACGGCTCTATGAGCGGGTCAAGAACATCGCCAGAGGCGCCGCCCTGATGACCGAGACCAGCCTTGAGGTGATTTTTGACGAGGGCCTGAGCAACACGATTCCCAATTTCACCCTTGAAGAGGTGCTGGATGCGGCCTTTGCCAAAGCCGGTGTTCCCGCCTATACCGAGGAGGAGCGCCGCTATGCAGCCAGGTTCAAGGAAACGGTTCCCGTGGAGGATCAGCTGTCGGATATGCCAAAAGCGTGCCGGGACCCGGAGCGGCTCCGGCAGAACATTCGCAGCAGTGAACTCTGTGATGTCTACGTTGAAACCGTTCATTCGGATGTCTGTGAGATGGGCAGCACGGATGTCGGGGATGTCAGCTGGGTTACCCCGACCTGTACGGCCAATCTCAACTGTTATGCGTACGGCGCCGGTGCGCACAGCTGGCAGTGGGTTGCACAGGGGATTTCGGATATCGCCATGAAGGGAATGCTGAAAGCGGGGGAGGTTCTGGCGTATACCGGGCTGACGCTGCTCAAACAGCCGGAACTGCTGACAAAGGCCCGTGCAGAGCTTACCCGGCGCCTGAACGGGGAAACGTATCAGTGCCTGATTCCGGGTGACGTCAGTCCCCATTATTATGACTGAGTGTCCCCGGAAATCCTGACTATAACCACCCTTTCCTTAAACGGACAGGGTGGTTTTTTTATGAATGACCGCCTGAATCGTTCGGGCCTGACCGGGGGAGAGGCGGCGCAGTCCTGAAAATGCTTTGTCTGCCTTGCTTGAAAAAGCAGGAATGGTTTCGTTGTTTGGGTAAAACCGAACAATAAAATCCGGATATTCTCAAATAAATACCAAAAGATGATATATTATTATGAATAAGGCTTGAAACATACGGAAATAAGAATTATAATTCATAGCCACAAACGAGAAACGTGCGCGTTTTCTCCGCAAATCCCCGACAGGGGAAGATCTGGAATGCCTGATTTGTGCCAATGCTGTTCGTGAAAGGACAGCGATAATGCTGCCAGTGAACAAAAAAGATGGTTCAGGTCTCCAAAAGGCCTTTATCCATAAAGAAATGATGGGGGACAACAACATGAAAAAAATTGTTGCTCTGGTTATGGTTCTGGTACTTTGCCTGATGGCCGCAGCGGTCATGGCGGATGGGATTGCCAAGGAAGACATCAAGCTTGGTGTCATTCTGCTGCACGATGAGAACTCGACGTACGACCTGAATTTCATGAACGGCGCCCGGGAGGCTGTTGCCGCCATGGGACTTGAGGAGGACCAGCTTCAGTTCTACCGCAATCAGCCTGAATCCAGCGCATGCGCGGAGACGGCGCTTGACGCGGTGGATGAGGGATGCAACATTATCTTCTTTGACAGCTATGGTCATCAGTTCTACACGGATGACGTTGTGGCCGCCAATCCCGGTGTACAGTTCGTCCATGCGACCGGCGATCTGGCACATCTGAAGGAATTCCCGAATGTGGCCAATGCCTTTGCCACGATTTACGAGGGCCGCTACCTGGCCGGCGTTGCTGCCGGACTGAAGCTGAACGAGCTGAAGGAAGCCGGAAAACTGAAGGGCGATGTGCCCCTGATGGGTTATGTCGGTGCCTACACCTATGCAGAGGTGGTTTCCGGTTACACCAGCTTCTATCTGGGTGCCAAGAGCGTGTGCCCCGATGTACAGATGAAAGTACAGTTCACCGGTTCCTGGTATGATGAAAAGGAAGAGAAGGCGGCGGCCGAGGCACTGATTGCACTGGGCTGCGATCTGATTTCCCAGCATGCCGACTCCATGGGTGCACCCACGGCCTGTGAAAATGCCGGTGTGCCGAATGTCTGCTATAATATTTCCACCAAGGAAGCCTGCCCGAATACCTATCTGGTTTACAGCCGGATTAACTGGAAGCCGTACTTTGAATACCTGATTGGTCAGGTTATTGCCGGTGAGCCGGTTGACAAAGACTGGGTCGGCAACATGACCAATGAAGCGGTGATGGTCGCCGATCTGAACGATGCGGTTGCGGCCAAGGGCACGCAGGAAGTGCTTGACCAGGTAAAGGCTGAGCTGGAGGCCGGAACGCGTCACGTGTTTGATACCGCCGCGGAGGGCTTTATCACGGTTGCCGGCGCACCGGTAGCCGAGGACTGGGCACCCACCGATGATGCGTACAATCCGGAAAAGGACAAGGTCGTCTATGATGGCTACTTCCATGAGTCCGAATTCCGCAGCGCGCCGTATTTCAGCCTTGAGATTGACGGTATTGAGCGCCTGAACACGAAATTCTGATGTGAAATGAAGAGAAAGGACTGTCACCCTGGTTTCCGGGATGGCAGTCCGTTCCTTTTTCCGATTCTTCGCTTTTTTCCGATGACGACTGACGGGACCGGGATGAAAGCGAGGAATCGGGTGCAGCTGTTAAACAGGCAGATGAAAAAGAACTGACAGATGGGAGACGGAAAATTGGAAAAACAGCTGGCAATGCAGATGCGGGGGATCACCAAGCGGTTCGGTCCGATCCTGGCCAATGACCATGTGGATCTGGATGTCTACCGCGGCGAAATCCTGGCCGTGCTGGGGGAGAACGGATGCGGGAAGACGACGCTGATGAACATGATTGCGGGGATCTATTTTCCGGATGAGGGGCATATCCTGATTGACGGGAAAGAGGTGGTGATCCGTTCCCCTAAGGATGCGTTTGAACATAAAATCGGAATGATTCACCAGCATTTCAAACTGGTGGATCTGTTTACCGCAGCAGAAAATATTGTGCTGGGGATTGAGGAAAAGGGCGAATATAACCTGAAAAAGGTGAACGCCCGGGTGGCGGAGATTTCACAAAAGTACGGCTTTCACCTGGATCCGACCAAAAAAATCTACGACATGTCTGTTTCGGAAAAACAGACAGTGGAAATTCTCAAGGTCCTATACCGCGGCGCAGATATTCTGATTCTGGATGAACCGACGGCGGTATTGACGCCCCAGGAAATTACCCGCCTGTTCAGTGTGCTGCGCCGGATGAGGGATGACGGGAAATCCATTCTCATCATCACCCACAAACTCAATGAGGTTCTTGAGGTCAGTGACCGGGTGGCGATTCTGCGCAAAGGGGAACACGTCGCCACGGTGAACACCGCCGAGACCAGTGAGGCCGAGCTGACGGAGCTGATGGTCGGGAAAAAGATCGACCTGAATATCAGCCGCTCGGATCCGGTCAATCCCCAGCCCCGGCTGATTGTGCAGGGCCTGAACCTGGTCAGCGCGGAGGGGCTGCAAGTACTCGGGGATATCACCTTTACGGCCAATGGCGGGGAAATCCTGGGAATTGCGGGAATCGCAGGCAGCGGACAGCGAGAACTGCTTGATACCATTGCGGGTCTGCAGAAACCGGCTAGCGGGGAGATCATTTTCCACAATCCTAAAAAGGACAAGCCAGTGACGTTCTTCCACAAAAGCCTGAAGCAGGTGAGGGAACTGGGAAAAGCACATGCGTTCCACGACAGGAAAGGAAATGAGGTCAGCTTTGAGGGAATGAAGCGGCGCCAAATCCGGAAATGGGTGGAAAGCGGGGATGTGCTGTTCAAGGAAGATGAGGTCATGGACCTGCGGAACAAAAATCCGCTGGAGATTCGGCAACTGGGCATCCATCTGTCGTTTGTTCCGGAGGACCGCCTGGGGATGGGACTTGTGGCCAGCATGAACATTACGGACAACATGATGCTGCGCAGCTACCGCAAGGGAAGCGCGGGCATGCTGAACCGAAAACATCCCAGGCGGCAGGCAGAGGAAATTGTCCGTGACCTAGAAATCTCCACGCCCGGTCTGACCACACCGGTGAGAAAGCTGAGCGGCGGAAATGTGCAGAAAGTCCTGGTCGGACGTGAAATTGCCTTTACGCCCAAAGTCCTGATGGCCGCCTATCCGGTCCGAGGGCTGGACATTAACAGCTCCTATGCGATCTACAATCTGCTGAACCGCCAGAAAGAACAGGGCGTTGCCGTGATTTTCGTGGGCGAGGATCTGGATGTCCTTTTGGCGCTCTGCGACCGGATTCTGGTCATGAACGGCGGAAAAGTGACGGGAATAGTCGATGCCAGGACGGCTACCAAAGAGGAAATCGGTCTGCTCATGACCAAATCAGATCGTCGGGAGGAGGATGCGGCGAATGAGTGATAAACGTGCCGGGGAAAGGGAACCGCTTTTCCATCTCAGCAGGCGTCATGGCATTCCCTGGTGGCAAGCCTGGGGAATCCGGGGACTTGCCTTCGTGCTGGGCATGCTGGTCTGCGGTGTCGTGGCGTTTCTTCTGATTGAGAAACTGCAGCAGCGTCCGGAGCGGATCGGGGATTTTTACTATGCGTTTATCAAGGGCGCGTTCGGGACTCAGCGGAAATTCTGGAAATTTCTGAAAAACATTGCGATTCTCCAGTGTATCGCCCTGGCACTGACGCCGGCATTCCGGATGCATTTCTGGAATACGGGCGGAGAGGGCCAGACGCTGGTGGGTGTTCTGGCATGCATTGCCGTGGATTTTTATCTCGGGGGAACCATTCCGGAACCGCTGCTGCTGACTCTAATGCTCCTGGCGTCCCTGCTGGCAGGTGCACTGTGGGGACTGCTTCCTGCGGTCTGCCGGGCCCAATGGGGGACCAATGAAACCCTGTTTACGCTGATGATGAACTATGTGGCGATTTATCTGGTAGGCTTTTTTCTGGAAGTGTGGGTCACCAGCGGCTCCGGTGTTCTGCCGCAGATGAAAACCGGAAAACTGCCGACAGTGGGAAACAACAGTTATCTGCTGATTATCCTGATCGTGCTGGCCCTGACGGTGTTTCTCTATATCTACCTGAACTACACGAAACACGGGTATGAGATCAGCGTGGTGGGCGAAAGCGTGAGAACGGCCCGGTATGTGGGAATGAATGATAAAAAGGTCATTATCCGGACCATGCTCCTGAGCGGCGCGCTGTGCGGACTGGCCGGCTACCTGATCGGCGCCGGACTGGATCTTTCGGTCAGCGCGCAGTCCGTGGGCGGACAGGGCTTTACCGCGATTATGGTCAGCTGGATGGCCAACTTCAATCCCCTGATGATGATCCTGACCTCCGGCCTGATTCAGCTGCTGAATCAGGGCGCGGCGCAGATCAGCCAGGATTTTGACGTATCCGGCGCCCTGCCCAACGTCATTGTGGGCATCATCCTGTTCTTTATCATTGGCAGTGAGTTTTTCGTGAACTATCGGATTCAGTTCATCCGGAAGGAAAAGGAGGCGGTCAAATGAATATCTGGCTGAATTTTCTGATCGACTCCGTGGCGTTCGGGGCCACCTTCATTTACGGCTCTACCGGTGAAATTCTGACGGAGAAAGCCGGTCATCTGAATCTGGGCATTCCCGGGGTCATGTGTATGGGCGGCGCCGGCGGCTGCCTGATTCTGAACATGATCGGGAAAAGCGGACTGCCGCCCTTCATGATCGTGCTTCTGGGCATGCTGGGATCGGTGCTGTTTTCCGTACTGTGCGGCCTGATTTATTCGTTTCTGACCGTCAGCCTGCGGGCAAACCAGAACGTGACCGGACTGGCCCTGACCACCTTCGGCGTCGGTCTGATGAAAGTCATCATGATCAAACTGGATGCAACGGTTTATCTGGTGGGGCCCAAGGAATATTACCGCTGGCCCTTTGCCGCGCGGCAGGACAGTCTGCAGGCACTGGGCATTCTCTTTTTCCTGGCCATTGCCATTGCATTGATTGCAGGCTATGTGCTGACAAGGACCCGTGTCGGGCTTAACCTGCGGGCAGTGGGGGAAGCTCCGGCAACTGCGGATGCTGTGGGGATCAATGTCATCCGGTACAAGTACCTGGCCACATGCATCGGCAGCGGGATCGCCGGGATGGGCGGATTCTACTACATCGTTGACTATATGGCCTCGCAGGAAGCGTACCTGAGCATTGAGGCACTGGGATGGCTGAGCATTGCCCTGGTCATCTTTGCCCTTTGGCGTCCGCCGATGACCATCATCGGGTCCACGGTCTTCGGCTTCCTGTTTTCCTGTTCAAGTTTCATTACAAACATCCCCGGCATCACTGTGACGATGGCGATGAAGCCCCTGCTCAGAATGTTGCCCTACGTGGTGACGATCCTGGTCCTGATCATCACCAGTATCCGGAACAAGCGGGAAAATCAGCCTCCGGCCAGTCTGGGACAGAGCTATTTCCGCGAGGACAGATAAGAAAAACCAGAGGCTATTCCGGTGGACTTTGACAGTGTCAGGTTCAAACCAACGTAAAATGGAATAAAATCAAACGGCGTGACTTGGTCACGCCGTTTTTATTTTGCCATCAGTTTATAAAGTTGAGCCATCCGTATTCTTCATGCATCAGGTGGAAGTTCGAAATAGGATCAGAATCGTCTCTGGGGAAACTAAATGGAGCCTGGAATAAACAAATGGAACCGAATAGTGTATTGCCTCTCTGGTTTTGACATTCGGATTTGGTGCGTAGAAATCAGAGAAGAAGCAGAATACCTGCTGCAAAGGCAATGAGGGAAAGAATCCGGAAAAGCGGGTGTGCCCGCCGGTGCGTTTCGGACCAGGCGGCTGGGGAGGCCAGAGTCCGGGCTGTCCTGATTCCCCAGATGCTGCCAAAGGGAAGAGCGGGAAGGGCCTGTGCGTAGATCCACAGGACGCAGCCGGCGGCCATGCAGGCGGTCTGGGGCAGGGCAGGCTGGAGCAAAACGGCGCCGGCTTTATACCAGCTCAGGTAAATGTGGAGGATGGCGAGAGCGTCAACCAGAAGAAGCCCGGGGACGGCAAGGGCCAGGAAGGAAAGGAGATTCAGTATTTTCCCGCCTCTGACCTGATCGTTTTTCTGCTCGGTACGGGCTCGCCGGTCTGCCAGCAGGGAAAGACCCAGAAAAAGGGCAATCCAGAGGGTGAAAAAGAGCCTTGAGGCGGTCATGCCGGGCAGAATCCAGGTTTGTCGGGGCAGCTGGCCAATGTTCAGGGAAATCAGCAGCAGGCCCAGGTATTTGGCCACCGGGAATGTTCCGAGCAGAACGGCGCCGGGTTTATGTTTCTTTGAACGCTGCACGTTCATCGCCTCCGAACGGTTCAAAATAGTCGACATAGGTGGTATAGATCCGGGAACCGATGCGCCGGATGCCGCCGTACAGATGTCGGCGCAGGAGCGGCTCAAGGTCCGTGGTATTTCCACTCTCGATCAGATGGAGGAGCTGCCCGTGCTCCTCAAGGACATCCGGTACGTTGTTGCCACTCAGAATATCCAGCATGCAGAACCGGGTGTAACTGGACTGCGGACTGCTGAGTCGTTGCCAGAGATAGTCAAGGTTCATTCGCCGGAACCATTCACTGTGCATGCTCAGATCGACGGTGAGAAAACGGGAGGTGTCAAAGGCCTCGCGGTCATCAAAATACGGTGCGGCAACGTCCTTCAGCTGATAAAACAGAAAGCGGACCCGTTCAACATCCGCCGGGTTGCAGGCGGCAATGTAATCCCGCAAAACCATGGTCTCAACCGCAAATCGTTCATAGATGAGCTGATTGATGACGTTCAGGTTCAGTTTGGTGACGATGCTCCCGCGTTTTGGCTCAATCCGGATGAGACCGTTTGACTGCAGGCGCTGAAGAAGACTTCGGGCAGGCGTTCTGGACAGCCCGAAACGCTGACAGAGCGAGCTTTCACTGATGATATCCCCCGGTTTATGGACAAACCGGAGAATTTCCGCTTCCAGCATCTTGTACTGCTGTTCATGATCCAGCAGGACTTCGGCTGCCATAAAAACCACCTCACTTCAGGACGTTGGCTTTATTCCGGAATTTCAGACAATTGATGCAGAGCGGCACAGGCCCGGTCCGGTGCAGCGGGTATGGCGCATGATTGTCTGTCGCAGACAGAGGAAAACGCTCTGTCTGCTGAATGTCTGGATTTATCATAAGAGAAAGCGGACGGAATGTCAATATCTTGTATACAAGCAGTCGAAATTTGCCGGGGGGAACAGAACAGGGAAATCCCCTGCCGGTGAACATTCTGCTTTTGAAAAGCATGGCGGGAAAACAGTGCAGGCACTGCTCTCTTTGGCGAGAAAGAAATTTTTTCAGGAAATGATGGAAAAGGGGCTTGAAAGGACGGAATGCTTCATGATATCATGTATACAAGAAGCACGGCAGAAACGTGCAAAATATGAGGAGGAATTCATACATGAAGAAACTGTTAGCTGTTGTTCTGGCGTCGATGATGCTTCTGGCCTGTGCAGTTGCCATGGCAGAGGATCCGTATGCATCCCTTGGCAATTTTGAGATGACGGTTGCCCATGCGCAGCCCAAGGGAAATCCGCGTGATGTTTCCATGGACAAGTTTGCCGCGGATGTGGCGGAGAAGACCAACGGTCATGTCAAGGTTACCGTGTTTGGCAATGGCCAGCTCGGAACGGAGAAGGAAATGCTTGAGCAGGTTGTCGGCGGCGTCATTCAGGGCATGCGCGGCGGCCAGTTCGATTTCAGCCCCCGTCTTCTGATGTTCACCTTGCCGTTCCTCACGCAGACCCGTGCACAGGTTACCGCTCTTCTGCAGAGCGATCTGGCCAAGAAGGTCTGCGCTGAAGCGGAGGAGACCACCGGAACGGTGATCATCAATCTGTGCGATGCCGGCGGCTATCGTCAGTTCTCCAACAACAAGCACCCCATCACCAAGCCCGCCGACCTGGTCGGACTGAAGATGCGCACCAACGGAATGAAGACGATCGACATGACCTTCATCGCCCTGGGCGCCACCACGACCACCGTTCCCTATGCGGACCTGTACATGGGCCTCAAGACCGGTATCGCCGATGGTCAGGAGAATCCGTGGGTCAATGTTGAGGGCATGAAGTTCTATGAGGTTCAGAAGTACTTCACTCAGGTGAACTATCAGTTCCATCCGGACCCGTTCTATGTCAATGCTGCCTGGTGGAACGGACTTCCTGAGGAGTTCCGCACCATCATCAGCGAGTGCGCAACCGAGATGGGCGCCTATAACGATGAGCTGATCGATCAGAACAGTGAAGCAGCCAAGCAGGTCATCATCGACAGCGGTGCTGAGGTCTATGTGCCGACTGAAGAAGAACTCAAGGCCTTCCAGGATGCATGCCAGGTCGTCTATGAGCAGGTCGTCAAAGAGGGCATCTGCACACAGGAAGAGCTGGATGAGATGCTGGCAATTGTTGAGGCAGCCAAATAAGCTTTCCAAAGTGATCTGAAACGGGTCGGGGCTTCGGCCTCGGTCCGTTTTTAAGTTTGAAAAGGGGGAACCATTGTGAAAAAAGTCGGTTCCGTGATTGAGAAAATCTACTTTGGCATTGGTGCGGCGGCGATGGGTCTGCTGGCCGTCCTTGTCATTTTCACGGTAATCATGCGGTACTGTTTTTCCCTGAGCTGGAAAGAACTCTCTGAGTTTAATGTTACATTATTTGCCTTTACCACCTTCTGGGCACTGGGACTCAATGTGCTGCGCGGGGAGCATGTCAGCATTAACATGCTCTACGATCATTTCAAGCCCTCCGTCAAGCGCTGGGTTACGCTGATCAACTATGCCATCATGATGGTGGTTGACTGTCTCTTTGTCTACTATTCCTGGCAGTATGCGATGAAAATGGGCAAACAGATCAGCCAGGGCATGGAAATTCCCATGCTTTACATGTACGGAATCATGCCGGTATGCGGCATCATCTGTGCGGTGTGCATCATTGTGAAGGCAGTCGAAGCGGTCCGTGCACCTCTTTCGGCCTTTGAGGTGAAGAATGATCTGGTGTCGGATAAATAAGCGAAAGGAGGAGAACACTGCTTTATGGCAATAGTATTTCTTTTGATCGGTCTGATCGCGTTCGCAGCCATCGGAGTGCCTCTGGCCTTCGCGATTGGCGCGTCCTGTATTACGTATCTTTCGGCCGCACAGCCCATGTTCCTGTCAATGATGCCCCAGCGCATCTGGAATGGTGTCTACAGTGAACTGATGATTGCCATGCCGCTGTTTATGCTGGCCGGTGAACTGATGAATACCGGCGGCATCACCAAGCGGATCATTGATTTCTGTATGGAAATCCTGCGTCCTTTCCATGGCGGCCTCGGTGAGGTGAACATTGTTGCCTCCATGATCTTCGGCGGAATCTCCGGATCCTCCGTCGCGGATACATCGGCTCTTGGCAGCATCCTGATTCCTGCGATGGAGGAAAAAGGGTATCCGAAGCACGTCTCGGCGGGCATCACGGTTGCCTCCTCAACGATGGGTATGATCATACCGCCGTCCACCCCAATGGTGGTTTATGCCATGGTTTCCGGTGCATCCATCGGTGCCCTGTTTATGGCCGGCGCTGTCCCGGGCATCCTGATCGGTCTCTCACAGCTGATTCTGGTGTTCTGGCTCAGCCACAAACACGGCTGGCATCCGGCCCGCGTGCCGTTCTCTTCCCAGCGTTTCTGGAAAGCCATTCTCTCCGGCATTCCGGCGCTGCTCATGCCGGTGTTCATCATCGTCTGCGTTTCCGGCGGTGTCTGCACGGCGAGTGAAAGCGCCGGCGTGGCCGTGCTGTACAGCATGCTGGTCGGCTTCTTCCTTTACCGGGAACTGACTTGGAAAGATGTGTGGAATGCCCTGAAAAAGACGCTCATCTCCTCCTCGTCCGTCATGATCATCATTGGATTCACCCAGATCTTCACCTGGATTCTGACCATTCAGAAAGTTCCGGATATCGTGGCGAATTTCTTCCTCAGCATGAATGTGTCGAGAATCGGCATCGCACTCATGTTTGATGTGCTGATCCTGATTATCGGAACGTTCATCGACGTCAGCCCGGCGATTCTGCTGCTGACCCCGATCATGCTGCCCGTCATGCAGCATTATGGTTTCTCTGCCCTCCAGTTTGGCGCCATGATGATTACCGGCCTTGCCATTGGCCTTGTCACACCGCCTGTTGGCATGTGCCTCAATGCGTGCAACAAGATCAACCGCATGCCCATCATTGAAATTTTCAAGGGCGCTGCCCCGTATGTCGTCTGTAACGTGATCGTCCTGATTGCCATCAGTGTATGGCCGCAGCTGACGGCTTTCCTGCCTAACCTGCTCGGTTACTGATCGAATAAATAAAAAGCCGCTGCATTTGCAGCGGCTTTTTGACCGTCAGGGGAAAAAACTCCGTCGCTGAGAGGATTCCTGAGGGCGATCAGAGAGCACGTTGCCTTCCGGCAACTGGAAGATGGGACAAGAAAATACTGTGATGTTGTTCCATCATGCAGCGGTCTCTGGGTGATCGAACCGGAAATTCCGGCAGTATGTAAAGAGAATGCCAGCCCTGTACAGGCTGGCATTTTTTGTTTGGAGGCGGGGGTTACGGACAGAGATGGATGATGTCATCCATAGGACCTTCCAGCCGGAAAGAAGCAGTGCCGGAAAGCGCCTTCAGCGTGTACCCGCCCCGGTAACCGGTGAAACGGAGATCGCCGTTTTCATCGGTAATGAGGGTTGTGTGGGTTTCCCAGGTGTCGTGGATGAGTTTGTGAAGGGCGGCGTAGGAAGGCTTTTCGCTGTTGTCCTGATGGACGAAGCCGGAGGGGGCGCCCAGCCAGCAGCCGTCGTTAAAATCCCAGGTTGTAATAGCTTCAACCAGGGGATGGGCAAAAAGAATGGAGTACATTTCCGTGATTTCCTGCGCCTGACGGATTTCACCCTCCGGGGTACTTGGCCAGAGGTCCACCTGCCAGTCGTTGAGGTCGACAATTTCCGGGGGCATGAGTTCGCCGGAAATCAGGGTATTTTCCGTAAAGTGGATGGGGAGGCCGAGCGGGGAGAAGCGGTCAAGGACCTGCTGCAGCTTTTCGGCACCCCAGTATCCCTGGTGCTGGTGACTCTGGATGCCGATGGCGCTGATGGGGACGTCTGCCTCAAGGAGTCCCTCAAGCAGAATCTCATAGGCGTCACTGGTATTAAAATCATTGATCAGCAGGATGGCATCCGGATTGCTCTCCCGGGCGGCGGCGAAGACTTTCTTGACAAGGGAAATGCGTCCTCTGTCCCGGCAGATCCGGGTGACGGCGTTGTCGTAACGGTCAAATACCGGCATGATGACAACCTCATTGATCACATCCCACATGTCGATGACGCCGCGATAACGGCTCACCTCCCGATGAATCCGTTCGAGCTGACGGTGCAGGATCTCCTGATTGTCAAACTGCAGCAGCCACGGGGCGCAGACCGTGTGCCAGCAAAGCGGATGTCCCTTGACACGGACACCAAGGCTCTGTAGCCATTCGGCTGCCTGCATGGTTTCATTGTAGGCGGTCTGTCCCTCGACGGGTTCATAACGTCCCCAGTAAAAAGGAAGCGTTGCGTAATTGAACAGGCCCAACCATTTTTCCATGCGTTCACGCAGGAGTGCCTGCTTTTCCGCTTCCTGCGTTTTCATCAGTTCAACGGCATCAAACGCGCCGCAGCCAAACAGGAATAAATGAGAGGTCTGGTCGACAGTAACGGGGGAAAGGATGGCCGGGGTTCCGTCCGGATTGAGAATGTGCAGCTGTGCCGGTGCCTGGCGGTGTGAATAATCATACATGGCGGGTTCCTCCGTTCGAGGTCATAGTCGGTTGTTTACGTGGGAATGCAGTGCGGAATATGCCTGGTTCATCTGGTCAATGTCACACCCTGACGAGGCCTTAAAGCAGGTCAGTTATGCTTGACGGGGCGGACCTGTCTTCTTATAATTCATTTTGAGATATTCAGGCGGACAAGTCAAGCCCTGAAAGAAGAAAAAATGTCGGTCAGGCCGGCAGAACGGAGGAAAAGATGAACGCGTTTTTAAAAAGTGTCATGGGCCGGCCGGCGGAAAGCGGTGCGACCCTGTGGTGGATGGGACAGATGGGTTTCCTGATGAAGATGGGGGACACGGTTCTGTGCATCGACTATTATGCCTCACCGGACCCCAGACGGCAGGTCAGGCCGCTGGTGCCCGCGGAGGAGGTGACGGGCATTGATGCATTTCTGGGGACACACAACCATCTGGATCACATGGATCATGCGTCCTGGCGTCTTTGGGCTGCGCAATGTCCGGGCGCACGGTTTATCTATCCGAGAGTCCATGAGCGGGAAGTGCTTGAGGACGGGGTGACAGCGGACAATGTGCGGGGACTCAATGACGGGGAAAGCTGCACGGTCGGGAATGTGACCATCCATGCCATTGCAGCGGCTCATGAGTTCATTGACCGGAACCCCGAAACGGGGCTGGTTCCCTGTCTGCAGTATATAATCGAAGGAAACGGCGTGCGGATCTATCATGCGGGGGATACGCTCCGGTATGAGGGAATGCTGCCGGCGCTGAAAGCGTTTGGCCCGGTGGATGCGGCACTGTTGCCGATCAACGGGCGGGACGGGGAACGGTACCGCCGGAACTGCATCGGGAACATGACCTATCAGGAGGCGGCGGATCTGGCCGGGGAACTGCAGCCGCGGATGGTCATTCCGGGACACTGGGATATGTTCCGGGATAATCCGGGGGATCCGGAGGCGTTTGCGGATTATCTGGATGCCAAATACCCGGGACAGATTGGCTGCGTGAAGCCCCGACACGGGGAACCGATTCGCGTGGAAAAAGAGAAATAAACAGAACCGGCTGCGGTAAATGGCAGCCGGTTTTGCACGGCGGTGAGACGACGGATGAAAAAATTGTAAAAAATAGCCGCTTTTACAATGCCGATTTTGATGGTATACTAACCATGGATTTTTATGAATTCGAATAAGGGGAGGGCTTCCAAGGGTGAATCATCTTCCGCAGGAAGAATTTATTTCCGGCTTTTCGTTCGGCGATGTCCGGTCATTCAATGCCCTGCAGCTGGCGTATCTGGGCGATA
The DNA here is from genome assembly GCA_017626895.1 of Clostridia bacterium. Taxonomy (GTDB): domain Bacteria; phylum Bacillota; class Clostridia; order Christensenellales; family Aristaeellaceae; genus Ventricola. The sequence continues at coordinate 29,173 of JAGAHV010000014.1, forward strand.
CGCTGCATGATCTGTATGTCCGGTCGTTTCTTCTGACCTCCGGCAGACAGGTGGGCGCGATGCACCGGATGGCGACCCGGATGGTGAGCGCCGGGGCTCAGCGGGCCATGCTTGAGGCCATTGCAGATGAGCTGACGGAGGAGGAACAGGATATTGTCCGGAAAGGACGGAATGCACAGGCAAAACATGCACCGCCCAAGCATGCGACGGCGGCGGACTATGGCTTTGCTACCGGTCTTGAGGCGCTGTGGGGCATGCTGTATATCCGGAAACAGACGGAACGCCTTCACTATCTGATGGAAAAAGCGATTGCTGATACGGAGGAAATATGGGGACAGCACAGTTAAAAGTGAAACTCCTTGCAATGACACCGGACCCGGATAAACTGACTGCGCTGGCGGCCAGAATGTGCTATTCCGGGCAGGACCTTGAAACGCTCCTGAACCGGGTTGAAAATGAGGACCAGGAGGCTTTTCTGGAAGGGGTCATGGGCAGAGGCCATCTTTCGGTGGCGGAACATGCCAGCTTTTCGTTTCTGATCGAGGGCGTCAGCCGGGCACTGCTGGCCCAGCTGACCCGGCACAGAATCGCCTCTTTCTCTGTGCAGAGTCAGCGGTATGTCTCCATGGAGAAGACGTTTGATTATGTGATTCCACCCAGCATCATGGCACTGGGAGAGGAGGCCTGCCGGCGCTATGAGGCACAGATGGAGCAGATGCATGCCTGGTACTGCGAATGGCAGGCAGCCCTTGGCGGAAAGGGGCAGTCCTCCAATGAGGATGCGCGCTTTGTACTGCCCAATGCAGCGGCTACCCGCCTGGTGGTGACCATGAATGCGCGTGAGCTGTCGCATTTCTTTTCGCTCCGGTGCTGCGGCCGGGCACAGTGGGAAATCCGGGAGATGGCCTGGCAGATGCTTGAGTGCTGCCGCAGGGCTGCGCCGGTGCTGTTTTCCAAGGCAGGACCTGCCTGCCTGAACGGACCGTGCCCGGAGGGGAAAAACAGCTGCGGTCAGGCGGAAAAGATGCGGGCCAGAGTGGCGAAGATCGGGGAAAAGTGATCTGGGGATGAACCGGTACAAGTACCGGAAAGTGTAAAAATGAACGGGATTGAAGGGACGTGAGAACGTGGCATTTTATGACAAGCTGACCAGCAAAAAGAGAGATCCCAGAAATGACTGGCGGGATGATGAGAAAACGCATCGGCCGAAACGGGATCTGGAAAAGATGGGGGCCAAAAAACCGGTGAGGGGGACCTGGCACCCGGCAGGGGATGAAACAGAAAAACCCTGGCAGAAACGCGAGACGGAGAACCGGGGAAAGAGGCCGTTCAGAGAACCGGGACCGGAGGGACGCGACGGCGGTGACCGCGGGATGCCGAGGCGTGAGGCTTTTAAAGGAAAGAACAGCGGCATGTCCGGGAAGGAATTCAGGCCGCGTCAGCAGGACGTGTACGGACGGGATGAGCGGCATATGCCTGAGCGGGGACCGCGTGAGCCGGTGCAGCCGCGCGAGGCGGAGGCTGAGAATCTGCTGGTCGGGCGCAACCCGATCCGGGAGGCGCTCAAGGCCGGACGGGATATGGAAAAGCTGCTGGTGGCCAAAGGGGAACTGATGGGTTCCGCCCGGGAGATCGTGGCGATGGCCCGGGAACAGCACGTGGTGGTCCAGGAAGTGGACCGGGCACGGCTGGATGCCATGGCGCCGAACCATCAGGGAATGATTGCGGTGGTGTCGGCGTATCAGTACCATACCATTGAGGATATTTTCGCCCTGGCGGCAGAGCGGAAAGAGGAACCGTTTATCGTCGTGCTGGACGGAATTACCGATCCGCACAATCTGGGGGCCATTATCCGCAGCGCTGAATGTGCCGGCGCACACGGCGTCATCATCCCCTCCCGCAGGGCAGTGGGACTGACACCCAGTGCCGTGAAGGCGAGTGCCGGGGCAGTGGAACATATTCCGGTGGTCCGGGAGACCAATCTCTCAAGAACGCTGGAGAGCCTCAAAAAAGATGGATGCTGGGTTTTCGGAACGGCCATGGACGGGAAAAACTACCGGAACGCGGATTATTCCGGTCCGGTTGTACTGGTCATCGGCTCAGAGGGCGAGGGCATTTCCAAACTGGTGAGCGAGCACTGCGATGACATGGTTACCATCCCGCTTTACGGGAAGATCGATTCACTCAATGCCTCGGTTGCAGCCGGAATCATTCTCTTTGCCATTGCCGAAAAACGAGGTGCCAAGTGAAACCGCTTCTGCTGGTGGATGGGTACAACGTGATCGGGGCATGGACCGTTCCGCAGCGGGAACATCTGACCATTGAGGAATCCAGGGACCGGCTGATTCACATGATTGCCGACTATGCCGGCTATTCCGGGGAGGAGGTCATTGTGGTCTTTGATGGCCACTATACGGACCGGCCCATGAGCACCCGGATTGAGCAGTATGGCATTCAGGTGGTATTCACCCGTCATGGCGAAAGCGCGGACAACTACATTGAGGCATCCTGTGAGGCGGCGCCCAAATGGCGGAAAGTCCGGGTGGCCACCAGTGATGCGGTGGAGCAGACGGTGACCATGGGCCGCGGGGCGGTGCGGATTTCCTCAAGAGAGTTTCTGATGGAGCTCTCCCAGGTTCGCACGCAGGGAAAGCGGACAGTTGCCACGCCGCCTTCACGGGGCGATCTGCTGACGCGGCTCACACCGCAGCAGCGGGAAATATTTGATCGGATGCGAAAGGGAGAGGCTGAGGAATAGGGCATGGAGGAAAGCCGGTATGAGGGAAAGAGCGACGAGGAAATCGTCGCACTGGCACAAAACGGGGATCTGGAGGGAATGGATTATCTGCTGGTACACTACAAGCAGCTGGTCACCCATAAATGCCGGCCCTATTTTCTGGTCGGAGCGGACCGGGATGATGTGATCCAGGAGGGGATGATCGGGCTGTACAAAGCGGTCCGGGAATATGATCCGACGCGGTCGATCCCGTTTCGCACCTACGCGGATCTTCGGATTCAGAATCAGGTCATGTCGGCGGTCCGGGCAACGGTCCGGCAGAAACATATTCCGCTGAACAGTTATGTTTCCCTGAGCACCCCGGTCTATGAGGGGGAAGAAGGCCGCACCCTGATGGATACCCTGGTTGAAAACCGGAGTACGGATCCCATGGAACTGCTGATTGACCGGGAGGACATTGACAGCATCGAAAAGCATCTGCAGCCCCTCCTTTCGCCCCTTGAAAAAGAGGTGTACAGTCTCTATCTGGAGGGGAAAAACTATCAGGAAATTGCCAGGGCGCTGGGGAGAACGGCAAAGAGCATTGACAATACACTCTGGCGCCTGAAATTCAAAATGGCGGAGGTCCTGCGGGCAGAGGGAATCATCGTGGCTAGTGCCCGGGAGGATGACCGGCGTGCCCAGATGCGGGAGAAACGGCGCGAGGCGGTCAGGACCAACGCGCGTGAACACGCGCGAAAAAAGGCCAGAGCCGCCGCACACGCATCCGGCCGAAAGGGAAAGGACGATCCGTCGCCTAAAAAATGACCGGATCTGACAGGACACAAAGCGTTTCCTCCGGCCGGTCCGGAGGAAACGCGGCCTTTGTCCGGGACTGCCGCGGGACAGGAAACGACCGGAGAGTGAAAATTGCCGCAAATTCATCGGATTATTCAAGAAAAATAAATTGTCGAGTATTGACAATCATTTCTCTTTCAGCTAGAATATGCCTATCGTTGACGCCTGACAGGTCTGCAGGTGTAGTTTAATGGCAGAACTTCAGCTTCCCAAGCTGATCGCGTGGGTTCGATTCCCATCACCTGCTCCATAGCGACCACCGACAATTCGGCGGGCCGCACAACTACTGTCAGCCGAAATATCGAGGAGGTTTTTCCAATGGCGAAGCAAAAATTCGAACGTACGAAGCCGCACGTGAACATCGGAACAATTGGACACGTTGACCACGGCAAGACGACGCTGACTGCTGCCATCACCATGGTGCTCTCCACCTTTGGTGAAGCTCAGGCCATGCGTTATGATGAAATCGACAAGGCGCCTGAAGAGAAGGCACGTGGAATCACGATCAA
>JAGAHV010000153.1:0-26751 GCA_017626895.1 Clostridia bacterium
AGCCATGCATGGAAGCTTTCCTTGGGAATGCGATAAGCGACACTTGGAATTTTGATTGCAGGGAGAGTCTTTTGATGGACGTCCTTCTATTGATCAACTGCTTAAGCGCAGAGAGTTCAAACGAATGGCAGTCGGCGGCAAATACATCATTTCCAAACCGAGCTTTGATGAGCGGCTTGATGGAAGCACCGCTCCGAAGAATCTCAACAAGATCTCCAAATTGCCTGCCAGCTTTTCCCTCAAAGAGTGGTCTGAAGCTGGCAGGATTTTTCTTTTTCAAGCTATTTAAGTTTGAATTTTATGCCATTTCAGCTTAAGTGGCACTTGAATTTTATGTCGTTTCAGATTGATCAATACTTGAATTTTATGCTGTTTTTGCTTGACTGATACTTGAATTTTATGCATACTATGAGCCGTGATAACCGGAGGAGGTAATTGTAATGCTCAAACGAAAAGTATACAGTGAGCTTCTTAGATGGAAAGAACAGCGTCACTCCGAGCAGGTAAGGAAATGCCTGATGTTGAAAGGTGCCCGACAGGTTGGCAAATCGTTCATCGTCGAAGCGTTTGGAAAAAAGGAATACGCTTCTTTTCTTAGAATTGATTTCTTCCTTCAGCCGAACATGAAAGGCATCTTTGACGGAGAGCTTTCATCTGATGAAATTCTGAAAAGAATTACCGCATATGTAAGGAATTTTAAACTGATCCCCGGCAATACACTGATTTTCCTGGATGAAATCCAATGCTGTGGCAATGCCAGGACAGCAATAAAGTATCTTGCCATGGATTTTCGTTTCGATGTCATCTCTTCCAGCTCTCTGCTCGGCCTGACAGTTGGTGAAGATGACGATGAGGCTATAGAGATTCCTGAATCTGTCCCGGTTGGATTTGAAGCACAGATCACCATGCACTCATTGGACTTTGAGGAGTTTCTTTGGGCAGATGGATATGACTCAACCGCAATTGATGCGCTGAAATCTTACTATTCATCCGGTGCGACGATTCCCGCAGCTGTTCACGAGAAATACGAGAGCCTTTTTCAGGAATTCATCGTGGTTGGCGGGATGCCGGAAGTTGTAAGCGATTATGTGCAGCATCATGATTTCAATCGGGTTGACAGAATTCAGCAGGACATTCTGGCAGCGTACCGGGATGATATCGCAAAGCACGCAAAAGGCAGAGAGAAAGTGCTGGTTCGGATGTGCTACGACGCAATTCCCATTCAGCTGATGAAAGAGCAGAAGAAATTCCAGTATTCAACCGTCGAACGCGGTCAGACCCGAAGAAAATATGGCGGAAGTATTCAGTGGCTAAAGGACTCTGCCATGATTCACGCATGCTATAACCTCAATGAACCCTTTATTCCCTTAAAAGCCAATGCCAACGGAGATCAGTTCAAGCTCTACATGAATGACACTGGTCTGCTGTGCTGCACCTATGGTTTTGAAACAAAGCTGGCCATTCTCAACGACACGATCGCGGGAAATGCACGCAAAGGCATTTATGAAAACGCCATTTCTGAATGCCTGATCAAAAGAGGATACACCCTGTATTACTTTAAGCCGGACAGTATACATGAGATCGAATTCTTCATTGAACGAAACGGCGCGGTCATCCCGATCGAGGTTAAAGCAGGAAACCGCTCAACGCCATCCCTTAATCAATACATTGCAAAATACAGACCGCCTTTTGCCTACAAACTGACAAATACGCAAAATGGTCGGGCAGATGAGAAAATCACGCTTCCGCACTATATGGTCATGTTTATCTGACCCATCACGCTCTCAGCTGCAGGCACAAGGCCGCCTATATATCTGTCAGCAGAGCTGATGGTAACGGCAATAAAGCAGCCCTGTCACACTATGACAGGGCTGCTCGTTAAAACCGCCAGCCGGTCGCATCTGCCTGTGTGTCATCAGGCTGCCTGCTCTTCCGGGCCTTCCGGCTTTTCAGTTTACTGTTTTCTGCTCCATCAGCACCCGGCAGATGATCTCCACCGTTTCCTTTTGCTGTTCATCTGCTGATATTTCTGCCTTCCCATCGCCTTTCTGAATGCCATAGTTTCCAAACTGTGCATGGTTTCCGCCTGAAATTACATGCTCGACAAAAGCCTTCGGTGCAAATGCTTTTCCTTCCTCTGTTCTTTTTCTGTTCAGAATCAGGTCCTCCGTTCCGTACAGAGAGATCTCCGTCAGTTCCTCATCAAGCTTTTCTGTCGGATAGGCAGCCAGAAGAATGACGCCGTCCAGTTCCTGCCCATGACGGGCCGCAAAAGTTGCCGCAACGGCACCGCCCAGGGAATGCCCTCCCACATACCAGTGTGTATAATCATACGTGCGCATGACATGACCCGCCTTGTCGGTACCCAGAAACGCCAGTCGACACGGCATTTTCAGCAGACAGACATCCACCCCTTTTTCAGCAAGCCGGTGAAGAAGGGGAGCATAGGCCGTTTCCTCTACTTTGGCGCCCGGATAGAAAATCAGCGCCGCATCCTCGGAGGGACCATCCAGAAGCCATCCGAATTCCGTTTCTTTCACCTGCACGAGATCAGATTTCAGGGCAGCAATCGCTGTCTGATCTGCCCGATAGTAGTCGGATACGTAAAGACAGAAAACCATTCCCGCCAACAAAATAACGGCCAGCAGGCCAATCAAGCATTTCTTTATCATAATTCTCCTGACTATTGCAAAGCATCGGTTCTTCCAGGCAGCGGCAGCGATTGCCAAAATTGTCCTGACATTCAGTACTTGCTATTTTTCCCCGCTCCGTTTATTATAACAGTATTCTTTTCCCGCTGCCATTCACACGATTCAGTTTGTGTGAATGGTCCGTCTTTCTTTTTTCCATTTCTGCTCTCATGCAGTTGAATTTCTGAGAACGGTGGCTGAACGATGATTAAAAAAATCAACTGGAAACAGGCCTTTCCTGTTCTGGCCGTATGGATCGTAACCGTGCTGCTTCTGTGCACGCATTATACCAATAAATCCCGTCTCTGGCCAGATCTGCTGACCGATGGAATTGTCCATACCGAGGATAAAACCATTCTGAGCATCCCGGATGGTGACAGTTACCGGCAGCTGACTTTCTCCTCGCCTCTGATCCTTCCTCCGGGTACATATCGGTTTCAGTGGAATCTTGAATGTGATGGCATCAATTCACTGCAGCTGTTCTCAACAAACGATGCACGCATCTCCCCGGACACGTTTGACTTTGGGCCGGGGATTGGCAAAGACGTCTATTTTACCCTGAAAGACAATGCGGAATTTCTCCGTTTTACCATTGATTTCAAGGACGGAACTTATCTGAAGATCTACAATTTCCGCCTGTACTCCCCTTCCTATAACGACAATCGGTTGACGCTGATCCTGCTTGCCTCCCTGTTCAGTGTTCTGTGGTACTTGCACTGCACCGGCAAGAAGATTCACCCCTCCATCCTTTTGCTTGCCGCAGCCGTGATTTATTCAAGTGTTCCCTCTTTCAGGGACAACATCAGTGATCTGTATGATACCAGTTTCCATATTTCACGTTTATGGAATCTGGCATCCGGATTAAAGGCTGGACAGATTCCTGTCCGGTGTGCCGGTTATACCTATAACGGATACGGTGCCGTCACCTCCGTTTTCTATCCGGATATTCTGCTGTATCCCTTTGCTCTTCTGCTTCTGTCCGGCGTTTCAACCAACTATGTCATGCAGTGCATCTTTGTTTCCCTGAACATCCTCTCCTGCATTACCATGTATCAGTGTGCCCTGCATATTCTGAAAGACAGATGGACCGCCGTCATTTCCTCCATTCTGTACACACTTGCCATTTATCGGATCACGGATGTCTATATCCGCTGTGCACTGGGGGAGGCCATTGCCTTTTCCTTTCTTCCCATACTCATTCGCGGCATCTGGTCCGTCTGGTTTGGAAACAGGGAGGAATGGCCCTGGCTGACCCTGGGCGTCTGTGCCGTCTTTTTCAGCCATATGCTGACTGTTCTTATGTTTCTCCTCGGCATGCTTGGGCTGTTCATCTTCTATTTCCCGAGACTCCTGCGGGAAAAGCGGCTGATTCCTCTCTTTAAAGCCGGTCTGCTTACCCTGCTCATCTGTCTCTTCCAGCTCATCCCCATGCTGGATTACCTGCAGACCGGTGTCGGTCCGATGGGAATGAACATGTCCGTTGCAGGTTCTGCTATCTCTCCGGCACAACTCTTCCTCTGGGGCGAGGGAGATATGCCGGTCGACCCATGGGATACAACCCTGTCCGGATTACCGGCAGAACCCGGGATGATTCTGAACATCGGAGCAATACTCGCCGTTTATTTTCTGCTGGCACGAAAGGAGACCGAACAGAAAACCCGGAAAAATATCCTGCGTTTCTCTGTCATCGGCCTTATCGGGGCATATGCAACCACGACTCTTTTTCCATGGGACTATCTTTCAAAGTTTACCAACAACATTTCTGATTTTTTCCAGTTTGCCTGGCGTTTTCTGATCATCCCCACCGTCTTCTTTTCCCTTTCCGCAGCTTTCGCTTACCGACAGCTCTCAAAGGAAGGGGAGAAATCCGCTGTCTTTGTCCTGATCATTGCAACCATTCTGGTATTGCCAACCCTCACCGCTCAGACCAGATTCAACGATGTTTACCGGTTCGGTGAAGCACATGAAATTATCATCCAGACGGAATACAATATCCCGGGTACGGATGTACAGAAAGTCCGTTCCTGTGCGGTAAATACCTCGGATGGAATCACCGTCTCGGACTATGTGAAAGAGGGAAACCGCATTTCCTGTTCCGCCGATGTCCAGAAGGATGGCCAGGTACGTTTCCCCCTGTTTGGCTTCATGGGCTACCGGGTGACCAGCAACGGACAGGAAATCCCGTATTTCTGTACGGGAAACAATCAGCTGACAGTTGATCTTACGCCGGGACACCATGATCTCCGGATACAGTATGTCGGAAAGCCTTTATGGCATGTATTCGACGTCATTTCCCTTGCCTCCTTTATCGTCCTTCTCGTTCTGATGCTGAGGAAACGGAAAAGCCCCGCAGCCGCGGAGCTGCACGCCATCTGAATCCCCACTGGAATACCGACCAGCGCCGGTTCTTCATCTGATAAAAAGAGTCACGGAATCCCGTAAAGATTCCGTGACTCTTTCATTTGTTGTTATTCCGGCGTCTTTGCCGGCTCTGCCCGGACTGATCTGACTCCAAAATAACCGGCAACAGACTCGTTTGTCCAGACCGTCGGATCCTCATAGATTGTTGGCTTGCCCGTCACGGTCTGAACGGTCCATGCCGGCACAACGACATCTGTCCCGGGCTCTGCCGCCTCCAGAATGGCATACTCATTCTGAAACTGATGAATATAGGCCGCCTGAACCCCTGTCAGCTGATCCGTCACCAGTTTGACATAATTGTTCTGCTGTCCCAGTATCAGGCAAAGGATCAGCGCCAGTGCAGATAAGCCGCCCCAGACCCGGGCCGTTCCCGGAACCTGTTCCTTTCCCCGCAGACACAGGCACAGAACCAGCGGCAGGGCAAGGAGCACATAGTCATGGTACATGTTGATTACCCGTCCGCTTCCCGCATAACCGGAGGAATAAATATGCGGAAACAGCATCCCCCACAGAATCAGGAAATAGGCCAGAATCACAATGACCGGTGAAATCCCTTTCCCTGAATTGTTTTCTCTCTTTCGCAGGACAGGCACCATGGCCAGAAGGAATGAAAGCAGCGGCGTCTTGAACAGAAAACGCGCCGTGTAAAAACCACCGGCCCACAGCGTTTTCAGGATCGAAACGGCCATCCACACCGGTCCTCCCTGATAGGCGCCATCCGTCGCCATGCGAACCTTGTTTCCCGGGGCCATGACCGATATGACCAGCCCTGCCGCGACAGGAAGGACCATAAGGAGCGCTCTGAGCGCGCCTTTCCGCTCCTTTTCCGGAGCACCGCAGATGCAGAGAATGGCCAGCAGAAGCGTTCCAAGAAGGCACATCATTGCCGTGATATAGTTATCCATGCCAAGGGCAAACAGCATTCCCGCACAGAAAACTGTCCGAAGAACGCCTTTCCCTTTTTCCTGCATGACCAGATCACACAGAACCAGCGTCAACAGTGCACAGGCCTGCGCACCCGTGTAGAACCATGCTCCGTTAAACCAGTAGATTCCCTCGACCATATCCGGCAGAAAAACCAGCGACGAGGCGCCAAGAACCAGATAAAAGATCCGCCAGATCTTCCCCATGCCCAGCCGTTTCGCCACAAAATGATGCAGAAAGACGGCCATGGCCAGCAGATACAGACTCAGTAAAATAACCGCATGAATGCCATAGTGCCTGATTGAAAACACCGCCGGATTCAGGGCCATGATGAACACGCCGGTGATTGTCCCCTGCCAGTCCCGCCACGTTCTCAGCGTATAGGAGAGTGCATCTTTGATCACATGCAGAATACTCCCCGTCCTGACAAATGTGGGACGTGTATAGGCCGCAAACGTAAAATCATCTGTCGCCGGATGTGCACCCGTTATTCCCAGATAAAATGGAACCATGAGCAGCACAAAAGCAATGCAGGCCAATATCCATCCGTATTTTCGCATCACAGTCCCTCCTTATCAGCACTTTCCCCGCTGATATGCAAAGAATCGCCGCGTCAGCGTGGCGATTCCTATACTCTGCAAATCAGACATTAAAGCGGAAAAGGGTTACATCCCCGTCCTGCATGACATAATCTTTTCCTTCACTGCGAATCAGGCCTTTTTCCCGGCAGGCATTCATGCTGCCCTCCCGGACCAGATCCTCAAAGGAAACAATCTCTGCCCGGATAAAGCCGCGTTCAAAGTCCGTATGAATCTTGCCGGCTGCCTGGGGTGCCTTGGTTCCCTTGCGAATGGTCCAGGCACGGCACTCATCCTGTCCGGCTGTCAGGAAGGAAATCAGGCCAAGAAGATCATAGCATTCGGAAATCAGCCGGTCCAGACCGCTCTTTCCAATGCCCAGTTCCTCCAGGAACATCTGCTTCTCTTCCTCATCCATCTGGGCGATGTCCTCTTCGATCTTGGCTGAAATCACCAGCACCTTCGCATGTTCCGCATCCGCGATTTCCCGGACTTCCGCAATTCCCGGCAGCTCAGCCTCCGGTTTTCCCAGATCCTCTTCCTTGATGTTGCAGGCATAAATGACCGGCTTTGTTGTCAGCAGAAACCACTCCCTGGCGATTTCCTGCTCCCGCTCATTCATTTCGCAGGTCCTTGCAGGTTCCAGATTATCCAGGTGCGCCAGCAGTTTTTCCCCCAGCGCTGCCTCCTCCTGTGCCCGCTTCTCACCGCTTTTCAGCAGTTTCGCCGCTTTCTCTGCACGTTTGGCAACCGTCTCCCGGTCAGCCGCGATCAGTTCCAGGTTAATCGTTTCGATATCATGTCTGGGATCCGTGCTGTCCGCATGACGGATAATATCCTCATCTTCAAAACACCGGACGACATGGACAATGGCCTCGCACTCACGAATATGGGACAGGAACTTGTTTCCAAGGCCCTCCCCGCGGCTCGCTCCCTTAACCAGTCCGGCAATATCGACAAACTCGATCACGGCCGGTGTCTTCTTTTTCGGTGAATACATCTCTGCCAGCCGGTCCAGCCGCTCATCCGGGACCGCAACGACGCCCGTATTAGGTTCAATTGTGCAAAACGGATAATTTGCCGCCTCCGCACCTGCTTTTGTAATGGCATTAAACAGTGTCGATTTCCCGACGTTCGGCAATCCCACGACACCTAATTTCATCTATCTCCATCTCCTTTTTGAGCAGTGACTTGATCTTATGGCACCGCTATTTTTCGGTGTTCATATTTGACAAACTGCCGCTGTAGCGGCAGGCCCACTCCTTTGAGCACTTGGCACCGCTGGTTTTTCGGTGCTCCGCTTTGACAAATCGACGCTGCGCGCCGAGTTCCCTTTGTGGGGACCTTCTGCTTTGCTTTTTTCCCGGCAAAGCCTGCACCGGACATGCTCTCATTGAGAAACGGCGCCCGACACGGGAATGAAGTATATCACACAGCCCTTCTTTTCTCAAGCTGTTTTCCCGATACCGCTGACAATTTGTGACACTTCCCGGTGTTTTCCATTTAATCTGAACCTGTCCCCGTTTGCAGCACATCCGGTCTTTGCCGCCCCTCTCTGCAGCCATGGACTGCAAAAAAACCGCAGTCTGGGACTGCGGTTTCGCATTATTCTGTTTTGGTCCTGTTCCCCTCTGTTACGGGCATTGTTTCAGCTCCGTCATTCCCCGGATTCTCCCCCAGCACATGATACAAAAGAACATACAGTTCCTTTGCCTGATCCGGTGAGAGGGAAATACAGGACCCGACTGCGGCCGGAATTCCGGCCACGCGCTCCCGCATCTGCCAGCCGGCCTCCGTCAGGAAAACTTCCACCACGCGTTCATCTTTCTCAGAACGCTTTCTCTGAATCCATCCCTGTGCCTCCATCTTTTTGAGCAGCGGCGTCAGCGTGCCGCTGTCAAGGAAGAGCCGTTTGCACAGCGTGCCAACCGGCAGACCATCCTCCTCCCACAATACCATGAAGACAATGTACTGCGTATAGGTGAGACCCAGATCCTTGAACAGCGGCGTATAGGCATTCATGATCTTCCGGGCAGCTGCGTACAAAGGAAAGCATAACTGATTGGACAGTTTCAGCTGATCATATTTTTCCACGTCTTATCCCTTTACGATCTCTTTTGCGAATCTGGCACAGTTCTCAAGATCCGCCGCATCCGGTTTCCCGCGATGCATAAACATAAACTGTCCGCGGCAGTGGAACTCTTTTTCATCCAGCGGGATCTTCTTCTCCGCCAGAAGTTTCTGAACCTGTCCATACGTGGAGGGAATCAGGGCAGCCGTGCTGAAATTGACTACCTTTCCTACTTTCGCGGGATCCAGGCCATTGATGAACGCTTTGACATTGTCATCCACGCCCGCCGCATACACGGCGCTCCCCAGAAAAAGGACATCCACCTTTTCCGTCAGCGGAGTATCCGTGGTCTTTGCCTCGACCCCAACCGCCCTGCCGATCGCCTCTGCCAGTTTGCGGGTACTGCCGCCCCTTGAATAATACCGGACTGCTGTTTTCATCTTTCTACCTCTTTTGACCGAAATCCGCGTTCCTTACAGAAGCGACTCAACGCAGGCATCCACTTTCTTCATGTCAGCCATGGGCTCAAAGCGCGCAACCACATTGCCCTCCCGGTCGATGACAAATTTGGTAAAGTTCCACTTGATATTCGGGTTGTTCTTGTAATCCTTATCAATCTTCTTGAGCATCAGGCCCATCGGGATGGCCATCGGGCCGGTGAATCCCTCAAAACCCTTCTGGCTCTTCAGGTACGTGTACAGGGGCAGCTCATTTTCCCCGTTGACATCCGACTTCTTCATCTGCGGGAACTGGGTATTGTACCGGAGCGTGCAGAATTCATGGATTTCCTCATCCGTTCCGGGGGTCTGTCCGGCAAACTGATTGCAGGGAATGTCCAGCACCTCAAATCCGCGGTCATGGTACTTTTCGTACATTCCCTCGATTTCCTTGTACTGCGGTGTAAATCCGCAGCCAGTGGCGGTGTTGACAACGAGGACCACTTTCCCCTCAAATTCCTTCATGGAACGCATTTCGCCGTTGGTCATCGGCACACTGTAATCATAAAAGCTCATGGTTGATTCCTCCTGTTTGTTTGTGAATCTCTATCAAAAATTGAATTTTTTGCAATTTGATTTTGTACGATCATATTTTATCAAATATTTTCATTCTGTCAACCCCCAATTTTCAAATTTTCGCGGGCAAGCTGATTTTTCGTCGGCCGGGCAAACAAAAACGGGCAGGACCCCGGACGGGGTTCCTGCCCGATTCGTATTCATCCTGATTTTCAGATGTCTCAGCCGGACCGGCCGCAATGCGCAGTGCCCTTTCCGGTGCGTTTTTCCCGGAGCTGCTCAGGCATCCGGCAGGATGTTGTTTTCGCTTTCCTTTTCAATCTCATGCATGTATTTATAGACCGTATACCGGGAAACACGCAGACGCTCAGCCACAATTGCCACCGCTTTCTGATACGTAAAGGCTTTCTTTTTGTACAGCATCCGGATGATCCGCACGCGGTCCGATTTCTGCATATCCCTGGGTTCTTTTCCCACCAGGCTGATGCATTCCTTGAGGATCTCCTCAATCTGGCCCATGGCATCTGTCACAATGGTCTGCTTGAGTTCGCCGCCGGTGGCGGCCAGTTCCGTAATCACCTGCGTCACTCTGGCCATTTCCGTGATGTCAAAATTGATTCCAATGGCAAAACAGTATCCTTTTTCCTCATCATTGAACAGGAACGTGGAGCTTTTCAGCATCCGCCCGTCCTTCGTCAGGACCATCTGGTTGACATACCCCTGGTTATTGTGTACATCCCTTGAATAGTTCCCGATGTCCCCGAAAATGTCCATGGTGGATCCGACTTCCCGTCCTGTCACCGTTCCATTGTAAATCGCCAGAATCGGGTGTCCCGGTCTGGACATGTCATGAACCAGTGTCTCACACTTCGGCCCGAACATTGTTGCAATCCCTTTGGCCTCCTCCTTAAGGAATGCCAGCATTTCCTCTCTGTCCATCTACCATTGTTCCTCTCTACGTACTCACGGCAGTACCGGACACCGGTTTACTTCGTAACCATAGCCGTGTCAGATCACGTTGTCTCTGTCTGAACTCCAGGATATCCGGTAAAAAAGAGTCTGAGGCATGTTGTCAGGGCACATCTGATCAGTTTTCAGGCGTGTTTCTCAGAGATATCCCCTGATCCGGGAAACAGAAGCATCAGCAGCGTCAGCATCCCAAGAAGCAGCAGGACCGCGCCGCCCCAAAGGGGAATGGCCGAGGTCCAGAGGGCAAAAAGGTTGGCCAGAGACAGTGCTGACGCTGCCGGAATGGCCCGCCGGTCACAGATCGCATAAAAACAGGTCAGGATCTCCGCCGGATAGGTATAACGTTCATGCATGCGGGGCAGGAAAAAGACCACCAGCAAGGTCATCACGGCTGCCACCAGCACCCAGTCAGGACCGGTCATCGGGCGCTGCCGGTGCAGCAGGGCCGCCATCAGCAGAAAACAGCCGCCCATCGCCAGGGCAATGCCAAAGGTTCCATAGGCATACCCGTCCAGACCGGTGCTGACCAGCAGCGCCCACAGATTCGGGCAGCCGTAGTTCAGTTCTGTATACAGGCCTGTCTGGTTCAGATAGATGCCCACCAGATCTGCGGGGCTCTTGCCGCCCAGAACCGCGGGGAGCTGGATCAGCAGCACCGCAGCGGCAAAGGGAATCAGGTCCCGGAGGCGGATTTTTTCCTTAAGATACAGGAGCGGAAGCAGTGGGAAAAGGAAGACCGCCTGCAGCTTGAGGCACAGTGCCGCGCCCATGCAGGCCATCCCGGGTCCGGGCTTTCGCTCCAAAATCAGCAGCAGTCCCCAGGAAAGTGCCGCCGTGTAGAGGCTGTCACACTGTGCGTACATTCCACCGTTCAGGGCAACCGCCGGCAGCAGGAGAACGATCAGGCCCCGTGCATTGGTCCGGCCGGACAAAGTCATCAGCCGGAAAGCGGCCCCGGCCAGCAGCGCATCCCCGATAAACGACACCGCTTTTATCTGATACAGCCAGGGAAAAGGAAGTCTGGTGATCAGGTAAAGAATGTACTGATACAGAACATGGTATTCCCCCACCTGCATCCGCATGCTGGCCGAAAAGCTCTGACCCGCGAACCGTTTCAGCCAGCCTTCCAGATAATACTCATAATCGCCGGTATAGCGGTCAATGAAGCTGAGCCGAAGCAGCATGGCGGCCAGGCAGATCCCGCCGCCCAGAAGAAGGTCCGTCAGGGACAGATTGCGCATGGCGCGAAAGGCAAAGGCGAGCATGATCCCAAAGGGAATGGTCAGAAGCAGTGCCGTCCCCAGATGGGCTGCCGGCCCGCCGGCCAGTGCGAACTGTTTTCCCATGCAGAGGATCAGATGAAACAGAACAAGCCCCGCAAACAGTCCGGTCTTTGCCCACTTGCCTGCCGGTTTCAGGAACAGCTCCCTCACCCGGGCATCACCTGACATCGTTCCGCTCCTCTTTCCGCGCGAGGCATCCGGTGATCATATAGACCGTCAGCGCCAGCGAAATCAGGCTCAGCACCAGAACCGGAATCACCTCGCTGCCGAAAATCCCCTTCATATACCCCAGGAGGGAAATCAGTTCAATCAGCATCGCGATGGCTATGCCGCGGAGATTCCGGGCATCCGTCAGGGCCAACAGGAACGCCAGATAATGCATCCGCACATTCATCTGCGGCAGGATCATGGGCAGACCGAAGGCCAGCAAAATCGCACAGCGAATCCACTGCTCCGTTGAAAGCGGTCCGCGCCTGACCATGGCCATGGCCAGGATGAGCGCCACCGCTTCGCCGAAAAACAGGCCCATTCCGCTGAATTCCCGGACTGAAGCAATCCGCATCAGGCCGTATACACCGGGCGCATTATCCGAAAGGCCGGCGCCCTCATAAGCCATTGCCGTAATCTGTTCGCTGTATCGGCCAAGAACTGACGCAAGCGACTGTTTGTCCAGAAACATGGGAATATGCAGGACCAGAAAACCGGCTGCCAGCGCCGCCAGATGACGCAGGGAAATCTTCCGCTCCATAAACATGGGGATCAGCAGCGGGAACAGGAAAGCCGCCTGCAGCTTGAAGGCCACGGCCAGTCCCCAGAGAAGGCACCCGGGCCAGGGATGATTTTTGAGAAGCAGATACAGTCCCCAGAGACTCAGTGCGGAGAAGACCGCATCACAGTGCGTCCAGGTGCCGCTGTTCAAAAGGACCGTCAGGGCCAGCATGGAGGCGCCGGAGGCCAGAACACCGCCTGCCTGGGTTCCCCCGTTCAGCCGGTACAGCCGCTGAACCGCCAGTGCGCCGAAGGATATGCCCACCAGGTTAATCAGCTTCACGGCATAGAGCCACGGGAATGTTTCAAGGCGGGACAGGAGGCCCATCAGGATCAGATAGCCGCCCGACCAGGATCCATCGATCCAGGACATGGCCGTCACAAGGTCATAGCTCCACATCGACTGCAGAAGCGGCGTGAGGGTATTGGCCATCCGCCCGCTCTTGATATCCATCATGGCCAGATGCGCACTGAGAATGAGGATATACATGAGTCCGGTGCAAAGAAGCACAATCACCGGTTGATCCTCAAGTTCCCGGAAGGTACACAGAATCAGCAGCGCGGCACAGCCCGCAGCCACCACGGCGACGGCAGGCCCCTTTCCGGCAAATCCCATGCCAAGCAGCGCGTAAAGGGCAAACAGCAGCGCAAGGGCAATGCCCATGGCCAGCCGGACCGGTTCACCGCCGCGGAACATCAGGATGTCCCGGAGTGGATCAAAGGCTTTTTTCTCATTCATCATCTTATTCACGGATTCCTCCTCATTTTGAAACCCAGACAGGTTCTCAGCCGCCGGCACCCGGATTCAGAAAACCGCCGCGATCAGCGTGTACCCATACACATACAGCAGGAGAAAAACCCCCGACAAACCCAGAGCGGCAGCTGTTCCCCATTCCGGAAAATGCCCCGCCATACGCACCTGGAGCAGCGGCAGGGTAAACATCCCGAACAGGTATCTCGGCGCGGAAAGCAGCCAGGTGGGCGAGAAAACCACCAGGATATAGACGAAACTGTAGGCCAGCAGGTCAAAGGGCAGGTCTTGTCCGGCAAGCAGGCAAAGGCCGGCAAGCACCATGCACACGGCCTGGACGCCCCATGTCCACCAGTGCGTTTCCTCACCGGCGGTATTCAGAAAATACGTCAGGGTGTTCCCGGCGGAATACCAGACATTCCCTGCTTCCTGATACCAGTTTTCCCGCTGGTATTTCAGATACATGAACGGATTCCCGGCTACCCGGGCGTTGACTCCCCAGTAAAGAAAAAGACCGGAAAAGACCAATCCCATCCGCAGGATTCCGGCCAGCAGCCGTCCGGGTGTCAGTCTGCCGGTGAACCCGTCTTCCATCAGGGCGATCAGTTCAATTCCGGAGAGCAGCACCCCCGGCATCCTTGTAAAAGACGCCAGTCCGCCGGCCAGCGCGTACAGCCACGGATGGCCGAACCGTCTCAGCAGATAAGCACTCAGCGTCAGGAACAGAAAAAGCCCTTCCGAATAGGCACAGCACAGAAACAGACTAAACGGATTCAGCAGAAAGAAAAGCACGGCCAGGACCGCCTCCCCGTGCAGCACATTTTCTGCCAGAATATAGAGCAGTACCGCGGCGCCCGCTCCCGAAAGAACGGACAACAGCGTCCCGCCCAGCAGAACATTTCCCATCACCTGCCCGGCCGCCCGGGTCAGCAGCGGATACAGCGGAAAAAAGACCAGACGAAGGCGTCCCTCGCCGATGGCCGTATATCCCTCCGAGGCGATCCCGAGGTAATGCCGCGCATCCCAGTGAATCCAGAGGCGGGAAAAATCCTTCATGAACTGTCCGGATCCCTCGCCCATGGCATTCAGCAGGAAAAAAGACCACACAAGCACAAAAATGCGGGTCATCAGGGCCAGAGCAAAGACCATTCCCAGTTCACGGCCCGGCGGTAAATGGTGCCACTCTCCGGAAAAAAGGGTTCCCTGTCCCCGACATCTTCTGATCAGCCGCAGCAAAAGTCCGCAGCCGGCCGCCCCCAGCAGTCCCACAACCAGCAGGGCATACAGATTCACCAGAACCGTCATGCGCCGCGTGACCCTCTCCGGCGTTTCCGGCCATTTTCCGGTTCCGAAGTGTCTGCAGGAACAGCCGCTACATTTTCCTGTTTCCCGTGAATGCGCTCATATTCAGCCAGTTCCCGTTCATACTCTGCCATCTCCAGGGCATACCGGGCCCGCTTATCCCTGTACTCTTCCATTTCCTGTTCGTACCTGGCCTGTTTTTCGGCTTCCTGCATCCTTGTCCACTCTGCCAGGTCACGCTCATACTGGGCCTGCTTCACCTCATATTCCTGCAGCTCCCGCTGATAGCGGGTCTGCTCATCCTCCACCCCCGAGGGGCGCTGATACCGCAGGGTATCCTCGCTGGGAGGGGACTGCTCAAAGCGCATTCCCGGATACTCGCCCAGTTTCTCATCCGGAATGGACGCTGCCCGGCGGAAAAGGTCCGCCTCTTTTTCCTCCCGGGTCTGCTCCGGCTCAGTTTCCGGTTCACTTTCCGGCTCGGTCATCAGCTGCTCGGCCGCCTCCGGACCGACCTGTTCCTCGTTCATCCGGACAATGGATTCCTCACTGATCCGGAGTTTTTCCCTGGCGCGAACGGACCAGGCATGAAATGGTCTCCAGCGGATCAGCCAGATCAGCCAGTCACCGGCCAGTCCGACGGTCACCAGAATCAGGCAGACCGGAAACCAGTATCTGCCGAGCCATTCCAGAATGCTTTCCCGGTCATTGGCAAAGGCCGCCCACAGGGAACCGGAAAGCGTTTTCACCCAGCCCAGCAGAATTGAAAATAGAAAATCTGTAAACTGTCCCATCGCATCCTCTGCAGATACCTGTTAAAGGCCGTCTGACCTTATTGCGCAATGACCACCTGAACTTCCCCGGTGTCCGGTTCAACGGTCAGATCCGGCTGGTTGATGACCGATGCCTTTATGGGAAGAACATGCGTGCCGGCCTCAAGACCTGTCACATCCACGGAAAGGAGAATGTCATCGGCCGTCAGTGCCGTTACGGCGGTATATTTCCCCGTCACCCGCACATTGGTCCGTCTGGAAGCAAGCGATGCCGCTCCCGCGCTGTCGCCCCTGACCTGAATGCTGACCTGATGGAACTGGCGGGTCAGTTCCTCCTCCTCAATCACGGCCTTGACACCGATTTCCGCCGGAAGCGTGCTGTCGATTCCGGTCAGCTTGCGCAGCCGGACATAGCCGGTCACCGATTCGGTCGCGTCCGTAATATCCAGCGGTGTATCCGTCGTAATCACGGAAATGGTATCAAGAATCTCCTGGGAGGCCGCCACATCCACGCTCGAGGCAGCCAGTTCAATCGCTGCCAGCCGGTATCCCTTCGCCGGCGTGCCGCTGACAAATTCCGATGCCTCTACCGGAACGGCTTTCAGGGGGATCAGTTCCGTTTCAACGATGACGCTGCCCGTGATGACCGACTGGTTGGTCACGGTCAGCTTATCCGATTCAACTTTCGAGCCATCTGACCGCTGCAGTTCCAGGTTCAGCGCAAGACGGTCCACCATCCGTTCCGCTGTCAGATCGTTCTGGTTCAGCCGGACCACCACCCGGGCAATGCCGGACACCACGCTCTGCGGGCCGGACACCGTCAGGGAAGTAGGATCCGGCTTATAGATCTTCAGGTAATAACCGGCGGGCACAGTACCCGTCAGTTCCACCTGCACGGGAACCCGCCGGGTAATATACCGCTCCACATTGACCTTGACCGAACTGGGCTCACAGGAGATGACCTGCCCGTAAACCTGCGAGGAAAACACCACGTTCAGGGTGTTCTCGCCCTCGCCGGTGACCTGTGTCAGCTCAAAATGCGGATTATACACCGAGGCGGTCGCCCGGTCATACGTTCCCTGTGTCACCTGGACGATCATGTCCACATTGGGAACCAGTTCCAGAATATTGTCCGTGACAATATAGCCCCGGCTGATCAGGGAGGCCTCGCCGGTCACGCTGACCGGTGCATCGGCTAATACTTTCCGTCGGGTCAGGGACCCGTCCGAGGCGATCAGGACGCCCCAGATCGCGAAGGCCAGTCCCAGCGAGAACAGGGCAAGAAAGATTTTATTGTTAATCAGCCGGGAAAACGCTTTGGAAAACCGGCTGCGGCCGTTACTGTTTTTTCTCGGAGGACGACTGTTCATCATCGCGTTTTTGCCCCCCTTTCTTTAAACGAAGCAGAGGCAGTGTCCGCCTGCTGTCCGTCCGGTCTCCATACACCCGATTGAGCACCCGGCGAACCGCCTGTTCATCCAGATGGCGCTGCAGATTTCCACCCTCGGCCAGGGAGACGACGCCGGTTTCCTCGGAGACAATCAGCACCGTGGCATCTGACACCTCGCTCATGCCGATTCCCGCGCGGTGTCTGGTGCCCAGATCCCGTCCCACGCCGGTCGTATCCGACAGACGCAACAGACAGGCGGCAGCTACCACGCGGTCCCCCCGCAGAACGACGGCACCGTCGTGCAGCGGTGTTTTCGGTTCAAAAATATTTTCAATCAGCGGCTGGGAAATCAGGCCGTCCACATGGGTTCCGGTGGCGATGACATCATTGAGACGGATGCCGTTTTCAATGACGATCAGGGCGCCCACCCGGCGCCTTGACATGTTCATGACGGCAAGGGTAATCTCATCGATGATATTGTCTGATTTCCGGCTCTCCGTGAACACACCCGACTCAAAGTTTCCCAGTTCCTCCAGAATACGCCGGATCTCCGCCTGAAACAGCACCACAATCATCACGGGTCCCGCATTGATAATCCACGTCAGCAGCATATGGATACTGCGCATCCCGAGAACCCCGCTGATCCAGGTCAGGAAAAGCAGGATCACGATTCCCTTCAGTGTCTGTGAGACACGTGTCTGCCGGACATGGATGATCATCTGGTAAATCAGCACTGCCAGGAGGATCACGTCGACGAAATCCATCACATCCGGATAATGCCATACATTCCATGCAATCGTAATAACCGGTTCCAATAATGTTCGCACTTGCTTCAATCCTCACACTGTACTCATTCAAATCCGCTTCATTATACATCATTTTCCGCTGCTGATACAGTCAAAAAAGGAAAACCAGGCCGGTCTCTCTCAGAAAAAGACCCTTTTCCGCTGTTCCTCCGGCGCCTCAAGCACCACCATGTCCGACACCTGCTCCCGGCGGGCCACATTGACCATGATGTCTGAATCCGGCCGGATTCCGACCTCCCTCAGCATTCCGCAGACCGTCTCATACGCCACCTCCGGCGTATTGTTCTCCCCGGAAAGATGTCCGAGAAAGGCCGCCTGCGTTCCCGACGCGTACAGGCGGATCAGGGCCCTGGCACAGTCCTCATTAGGCAGATGTCCCCGCCGTGAGAGGATGCGCTGCTTCAGCTGGTAGGGATAGGGCCCGTTTCTCAGCATCTCTTCATTATAATTGGCCTCAAGCAGCACCGCCTGCGCGCCGGCGATTTTCCCCATCCATTCCTCGTTCAGATGGCCGATATCCGTCGCCACCGCCGCCGCAAGTCCCCGGCACCTCAGCATATACCCCACCGGGTCATTGGCATCATGGGGAATGGCAAAGGGCATCACATTGATGTCGCCGATATAAAAATCCATTCCCGTCTCAAACGCATAGCGCTTTTCCATGGGAATGTCTGCATCTTTGCGAAGGATGCCCATCCAGGTTCCCGTATTGGCGTACACGGGGACCCCGTATTTTCTGGTAAAAACGGGGATGCCGCGGATATGATCCACGTGTTCATGGGTAATCAGGATGCCGTCAAGATCCGCCGGAGTGAGCCCCAGCTGCCTCAGCGCCGCGCAGATACGCGCCGCCGAAATGCCGGCATCAATGAGGAGCCGCGTCCCGCCAAACGAAACATATGTGCAATTTCCCGCTGAACCGGAGGCAAGCGGGCAAAATATCATTTTCACAATTGTTTACAAACCTCTCACGAACGAGTACAATGAAAATACCCGTTAACTGTCCGGTCTGCATTTGCACACAAAACCGCAGGCAGACCTAGCTGACATTATAACGCAAAATCCATAAGGAAGCAAAGAGGATTTTCAGATGGAAAACGATCGTCTCTGGGGGCGGCTGGTTGACCGTCACCACCGCATACTCCGCAGCGAAACCGTCCCGATTGTGGACGGGGACACCGAAGCCGCCTTTCTCGAGATTTGCCGCCGCTTCGACATTCAGCGTCCCATCCAGCTGCGCAAACATGCTCACGAGTATGAAAATTTCAATACAACGTTCTATACACAGGAGCACTTTACCGAGCCCATTTCGTTTTTCCGGCTGGAAATCGAGCGCATTTCCGCCCACGGGCCTTCCCAGACGCGCACCCGCCTGCCCATTGAGGATGCATGACCGCCCCCGTCGTCGGGCGATTCGCCCCCACCCCCAGCGGTTATCTCCATCCCGGCAACCTGCTCTGCGCCATGATCGCCTACCTGTCCGCAAGGACACAGGGCGGCCGGTGTCTCCTGCGCATTGAGGACCTTGACAAGGCCCGGTGTCCCTCCAATCTTGTCCGCCAGTGTATCTCTGACCTTGATTTTCTCGGGTTCCGCTGGGACGGGCCAATTCTTACCCAGAGCGAGCGCACCCCCGCCTACGAGGCCATATTCCGCCGTCTCCTTGACACCGGCCGTGTCTATCCCTGTTTCTGTTCCCGGGCACAGCTCCATGCCAGCCAGGCGCCAAACCGCGGAGATACCCTCTATGTGTATCCCGGCACCTGCCGCGCCCTGACATCTGCCGAAATCCGGCAGAAGATGCAGGAAAAGGTCCCTGCCTACCGGCTGCACGTTCCCGACACGGCGATTACTGTGCAGGACCGGATTCAGGGCACCTTCACTGCCGGCCTTGCACAATACCCGGGCGATTTTATCCTGCGCCGCGCAGACGGCGTCTTTGCCTATCATCTGGCCGTGGTGATCGATGATGCCGAGTCCGGCGTCACCGAGGTGGTCCGCGGCTGTGACATTCTCTCCGCCACCCCCGCCCAGATCTATCTGCAGCAGCTGCTGGGGTTTCCAACCCCGGTCTATGCCCACATTCCCCTTCTGATCGGCTCCGACGGACGCCGCCTGGCC
This sequence comes from Clostridia bacterium, assembly GCA_017626895.1. Lineage (GTDB taxonomy): Bacteria > Bacillota > Clostridia > Christensenellales > Aristaeellaceae > Ventricola. The sequence goes on from JAGAHV010000153.1 coordinate 19,861, forward strand.
AAACGGAATCAGGCCATCTCCCTGTCTGCCCTGTCAAAAAAATACTCCGCGGAGGAAATCATCGGGGCACTTGCCGCCGGTGCCGGCCTGATTCCGGAGTGGCGTCCCTGCACGCTTGAGTCCCTGATGCCCTCCTTTGACCTCAGTGCCCTTCCACGCCGCGACCTGTGCCTGCCCGAAGGCTTTCCGGACTGAATCTGAACGAAACAAAATAGAGGAGGTACCCTCATGATCCAAGGCATTCCGCAGCTCCCCATGAATCCTTCCCTTGAAGGGCAGGCTGAACTCATTGAGCACATCGTCTATTCGGAGAATGGTCAGGACCTGTCCCTTCTCCTCCCCTGGGCGCCGGAGGATGACCGCTCTGCCCAAATTCCTCATCCGCTGATTCTCTTTGTCCAGGGCTCCGCCTGGACAACGCCGAATCTTGGGTATGAAATTCCCATGCTCTCCCGGTATGCAGAGGAAGGATATGCCGTTGCAACCATCCGTCACCGGAGCACCGAGAACGGCTTCCCTTTCCCGGCATTCCTGATCGACGCCAAGTGCGCCATCCGTTTTCTCCGGGCAAACGCCGCCAAATACGCCCTGAACACCGAGAAAATCGTCGCCTTCGGTACAAGCTCCGGCGGCAATACCGTCTGCCTCCTGGGACTCACGGGCGATGATCCGGAATTCCGGACACCGGAATACCGTGAATACAGCGATGCCGTCCAGTCCGTCATTTCCTGTTTCGCCCCCACGGATCTGCCGGCCCTTTTCGAGCATCTCAGCGACTTCCCGGACAGAGAAGCCGTTCTTACCGCCTATTTCGGACCGGATAAAGCCCGCTGGCAGGAGGAAATGATCCGGTACAGTCCTGTCTTTCGGGTCAAAGACGGACCACTGCCGCCTTTCCTCCTCCTGCACGGCACCGGCGATCCCCTTGTTCCCTGTTCCCAGCTGGACACGCTTTATACACGCCTTCAGGAGGTGAATGCGCAGGTCCGCGCCTGCTATGTCACCGGCGCAGAACATGAAGGGAATTTCTGGGGCCCCCAGGTCCGTGCCCTCATTCATGAGGAAATTGTCTCACGGCTTAAATGAAAAAGCAGCGCCTGTCCGTAAAGAAATTCAAGCGTCAGTGACATCATTTATGCAGTTGTATCCTGATCACAGGGGCCGGGCAGCCGGCCCCTGTTTGTGCTCCGTTTCCGTATTTCCTGCCCATTATTTTGCCTCCCGATGACTATGCAAAAAAAGAAGAGGTCCGGTGTTCCGATATTTCCCAGCAAATGCCGGTGCGTGATGACTGATCATACGCTGACTTCGGATTTCCCATGTTCCTCTTCAAAATATATGCTTTTTTCCATCAAAGCACGTTTATTTGCACAGTAACAAGATCATTGTTCCTCCACGGCCCAATCCTTTAACATACGGGTTTCCGAATCAAAAGAAACCCCAATCTTAAAGAGCTTTCTGGAATCCGCGATGAAGGGTAACGCATATTTCTTGCTGTCGATCTGCGCAAGCGCCTCCTGCGCCGGTTCATCCCGCTTAAACTCAAACAGATAGATATAATCTTTCGTTTGAACTCTGCAGTCAATACGGCCGGTAAACGTATGCATCTCGCACTGACAGAACTTCCCCAGCAGCGTAAACGTCAGATAAATGACTGCCTGGAAATAATGCTCAAAAGGATCCGTCTCCAGGGTGTACGTAATATTTGCAAACAGGCCTGTCAGCACATCCCTGATCTTCTCCGGGTTCCCGCTCTCAACAGCATCGTCCAGTGTAAAAATGTCCAGTCCGTTTGCGGCCGTCGCTTCGGGCACGTAGGAGGGCATCAAGCTTTCCAGAAATCCGTATCTGACCTCCTCGTTCGGAAAGCTGAGCGTATATCTTTTGCGCTTTACGTCATAATCCGATATGGTCAGATATCCCGTCTGGTAAAGCAGCGGGATCGGATCCAGACTTTCTCCCGTATAGTCCTTTAAGGTTGATTCGCCGGCATAGATCGTCTGATCTGTAAACCTGCGTACATCAAAGCGGACATCACGCAGTCTCTTAATCAGAAAGGTTGGTGTGCCTGTTTCAAACCAGTAAGAACCAAACTCCTTATCCAACAAGGCTCCCAACAAACTATAAGGATTGTAAACAGCTTCCCCTTCCGGATGAAAATGGTAACCATCATATTGTTTTTTTAAAGCCTCGCGGCATTCCTGAACCGTCATCTTTCTTCGTACGGCCATTGCCCCAACTTCGTCCTGAAAGTATGTATCAATCTCACTCTCTGTGATCCCGCATATCCCTGAAAAAAGCTCGCTCATTGAAATATCTCTGAGTTGATTCAGGTCGCTGAAAATACTTACCTTGTGAAACTTTGATACTCCAGTAATGAAAATAAACTGAATTGATTCATCCGCTTTCTTCAGGCGGCTGAAAAAACCTTTGAATACTTCCTTAATATGTGTATGAATCTCAGGTTGCTCCATTGTATCCATCAGGGGGCTATCATACTCGTCGATCAGTACGGCACAGCGTTTCCCCGTCTGCTCTTTCGCAAGCTCAAGCAGTTTCTGAAAACGATCCCCCAATGTACGATCTGCAAACTGACCTCCGTATATGGCTTCCCAATCGCACAGCATGCTGTCCAGAACTTTTTCGATCGGGGTTTTCAGATAATTATCCCCGCTGAAATCAAAATAAAATACGGGATAGGGCTTCCATGCGTCGGGATTTCCTTCTTCCAGTCTCTCGATGGCCAGGCCGGCGAACAGTTCCTTTTTTCCTTCATAATAAGCTTTCATGGCGGATAGAAGAAGGCTTTTCCCGAATCTTCTTGGCCTGCTCAGAAAATAGGGAACATTGTTATGAACCAGCTGATAGATATATTCGGTTTTATCCACATACAGAAAATGATCAGTTCTTAATTTTTCAAAGCCCTGTATGCCAATCGGAAGTTTTCTGGTCATTGCATCTCTCTCCCTTCCAGATAAAAATCATGAAGGTGATCAAATTACAGGCAAAGCCTGGCAGATTCACCACACGCGACAGACGCTCTAGCCGCTATCTTCTATGAGAAAACGGTGGAAGGAACCACCCGACAGTCTGATCACAGCTGCAAACTTCAGCAAATACGCAAGTGCCTGAAAAGCCTGCACTGTTCCCTGTTCTCTTCAATAGTCGCAGCCCTTCCACGACCGATTCTTCCCCATTATAACAGGAAGAAGATTGGACCTTAATCCCGGAAGCGGTTTTTCCAGAAAGAAATAACCAAATGGAATGCTGATCTTTCTGCTGACATCTTCAATCTGATTAAAAGCAGGTGTCTTTTCGCCAGATATCCATTTAGCAATCATATCTATTGCAGAACTGCCGGCACTTCTCAGCTGATCTTTTCGCATTGTCCAATCAAGAATTGCAGGTTTTCCATTTACAGAAACACCTGGCATCATCAACACTCTTTTCGATATTCTTTCATCTTCATTTTACTTTTTCCGCTTGACGCAGTCAAGATAAAGTGGTGCCAGTACTATTTCCCGGCGACCGCCAGGCTGCTGAGCGAACATCCGCCCTCAAATCGCCGCATGTATTCCTGTGTACAGCGCCTGCAGCGCATAAACTGCTTTGTGGCCGACTCCACATCGTCATACACCTTCCACAGTCCGCAGATCTTCCACTCGTCCTTTCGGTGCATGAATCCGTCCACATCCGCAGGAGGGTACCCCAGAAACAGACCGATTTCATGCGGGAACTCCCCGTTTTCCCGAAGCCTTGCCATCAGCTGAACGATGCAGCGTTCCGGATTCCCACAGCTGTATCCGCATTCACACAGAAGCTGCAGGGCAGCCGGCGCCAGCAGATCCTCCGCCAGCATCTCCGGCCGGTACAGATAGATCAATACCCGTCCGTCCTTCCAGCGCAGCGGAACAATCCGCATGCCTCTGGTCCGCAGCATCCGGTTCAGTATCCGAAGCTTCCCAATCATCTCCTGCCGGCTCTGGTACAGACAGTTAAACATACTCCCTGTTTTGATGCAGGCCATTGTCGGCGCACAGTAACGGACAATATCCTCACTCAGCATTTCCGGTCTCCTTTACAGGTTAGCCATGTCTAACAAACGAACAAAAATTATTGTTAGATTTCTCTAACAAAATGAGTATACTTCAGCATTCCCGCTCTGTCAAGCCTTTTTTGACCGGTTCCGTGCTGCCCCGTAGAAAGTCTTCCCTCAGGAAATCAATGTACACTTATCATTCTTCCTGCAGACATAATGGAACCTGAATTCCGCAGATACTGAAATGTCAGAAGAATTCTTCCTGTCTTGACGGGTTGGACTTTTATCATTAATTTGGATATAATCATTGTGAATTTTATGTCCCATAGAGCTTTTCAGAAGCACAGGAGGCATGCAGGCATGCAGACCGAACAGTTTGATAAGATCATCATTGGTGCAGGATTATACGGGTTATATGCTGCTTTGTTCTGCAGCAGCAGAATGAAGCAGAGAATTCTTGTACTGGAAATTGACCCTGCGCCTTTCATGAGAGCAACATACATCAATCAGGCACGAATCCACCAGGGGTATCATTATCCACGATCAATATCGACTGCGTTGAAATCAGCAGGCTATTTTGAACGTTTCAACAGAGATTATGATTTCTGCATTAACCGTTCTTTTGATCAGATCTATGCGACATCGGCCAATTACTCCTGGTCGAACGGAAAACAATTCCGTGAATTCTGCAAGGCCGCCGGTATTCCTTGTGAGGAATTGAATCCTGAATCGTACTTTAAAAAAGGAATGTGTGATGGAGCTTTCAGAGCACGCGAGTATACGTATGATGCCATGATTCTGAAAGAGTATCTTCTGGAAAAATTAAAGGAACAAAAGGAACAGGTTACTATCCATTATGGTGTGAAAATATCCGATATTTATAAAGAACATGATGTTTTCACGATAGAATCAGAAGGAGGAAAAGCCTATCAGTCTGAATTTGTGCTAAACGCCTCATATGCTGGAACGAATCAGATTCTTGAAATGGCTGGTTTTGAGAAGTTTAAAATTAAATACGAACTCTGTGAGATTATCCTCTGTGAAACAAATGAAAAACTTCAAAATGTAGGCTTTACCATTATGGATGGTCCTTTTTTTTCGATTATGCCGTTTGGAAAAACGGGCTGTCATTCTTTAACATCCGTTACTTTTACGCCTCATACAACATGCTATGAATCGCTTCCGTCCTTTGCATGCCAAAGCAAAAGCAATGAATACTGTTCCCCAATAAGACTTGGTAATTGCAATCAGTGTCCGGCCAGGCCAGTCTCTGCATATCCCTATATGGCAAATCTGGCGCACAAATACATGAAAGATGAGTATGCTTTTTCATACAAAGATTCACTCTTTTCCATGAAACCGATTCTGATAACCTCAGAAATTAACGATTCAAGACCGACAGTTATCAGAAAGTATTGTGAAAACCCGACTTTTATCGGCGTTCTTTCCGGGAAAATAAACACCGTTTACGATCTAGATGAGGTGCTAGTATGCTGAACAAGGAAAATAATTTCGTCTCCGCGGTAATCTATGTTCACAATGCAGAGCACAGGGTTTCCGAATTTGTCAACACTGTGATCTCGGTGCTGACAACCAACTTTGAACATTCCGAAGTGATTTGTGTTAATGACTTTTCATCTGACAGCAGCCTTGAGCAGATTCGGAAAATCAAGACTGATTCAGCCATGATAAGCTTGTCGGTTATCAATATGAGCTTTTTTCATGGCGTTGAAAAGGCAATGAATGCGGGAACAGATATGGCCATTGGTGATTTTGTATTTGAATTTGATGATACGGTTCTGGATTTTGAGCCGGAAACCATCATGTTGGTATACAAGAAAGCTCTGGAAGGCAATGATATTGTCAGTGCATCACCGGATAAAGGATTAAGGCTCACCTCCAGACTGTTCTATAAAGCGTTTGAGCGTTTCTCAAACCTGCCTTATCATCTGACTTCGGAACGATTTCGCATTCTGAGTCGAAGAGTCATCAATCGGATCTCTTCAATGAACATAACAACGTTATATCGAAAAGCTGATTATGTAAATTGTGGGTTAAAGACTTCAAACATCAAGTATCCTGTTTCTGCCGGTGAGAAGAACAAAGTGGATCAGGATGAGAGAAAGTATCGTTTAAGACTTGCCACAGATTCGCTTATTCTTTTTACACAAGTTGGCTATCGGCTTTCCATGATTATGACCTTCCTGATGATGTTTCTCTCCATTACATTTTTAGTATATACAATAGTCATATATTTTACAGCACATCCTGTGGAAGGCTGGACAACAACTGTTCTGTTCCTGTCTCTTGCTTTTCTGGGTATCTTCAGCATTTTAACAATCGTTGTCAAGTATCTGCAGCTTCTGGTTGATATGGTGTTCCGTCGAAAACATTACATTTTTGAAAGTGTTGAGAAAATAACATAATAATGGTGGCAGTCATGAACGCAATTGTTGGATATACAGGTTTTGTGGGAAGTAATTTATACTCCCCGGAAAGATTTCAGGCGGCGTATAACTCAAAGAACATAGAGGAAGCCTATGGTACGCAGCCGGATCTTTTGGTTTATTCCGGTGTTCGCGCCGAAAAGTATCTGGCAAATCATGATCCGGAAAAAGATTTAAGAAATATCGAACAGGCGAAATCATATATTCGGAGGATTCATCCCGGTAAGCTTGTTCTTATTTCGACAATTGATGTGTTTAAAACCCCAGTTAATGTGGATGAAACCGCATCCATTGAAACAGAAGGTCTTCATCCATATGGATATAACAGATATTTACTCGAGCAATGGGTAAGAACGAATTATCCTGATGCACTGATTGTTCGATTGCCAGGTTTGTTTGGAAATA
>JAGAHV010000154.1:0-10651 GCA_017626895.1 Clostridia bacterium
CTGTCGGGGAAAGAATATCAATCAGGATGCCGCCCATGATGATCCAGCTCAGAAAGTGAGGCAGATAAATCAGGGTCTGGGCGGTGCGCCTGAACGGGTCGGATTTAATCTCACTGAGGAGAATGGAAACGGTGATGGGGATAATCAGATGCAGAATGATTTTATAGAAGGCAATAATCACGGTATTGCGCAGCGCGGAAATGGCGCCCGGAAGACGATACAGATAGATAAAGTTGTCAAGACCTACCCACTTCTGTTCACCAAACAGTCCTTTGGCAGGGATGAATTTCTGAAAGGCAATGATGAGTCCGCCCAGCGGGACGTACATATAGATAAAGACAAGAATGACCGCCGGCAGAAGCATGAGATGAAACGGAAGTTCCTTCCTGAATGCTTTCAGTCTGGCCGGTCCCTGGTTTGTTCTCTGCATGAGACAGCCTCCTCTTCAACGCTGGTCTTTAGCCGGAGCAGGCTTTTTCCGGTCCGGGTCGGACACTCTGTCACCTGGAGGCAGACTGTCCGGACATGATTCTGTTTTTCTGTGATGAAAAGAAGGGACTGATGGATCGCCACCAGTCCCCGGATCGTTCATTCTCTGTTACTTAACGGAGGCGTACCATTCGTTGACTTCCTCAGTGATTTCCTTGCCGCCCAGCGCGTTGAAGTCGCTGACAAACTTATCGAAGGCATCCACATCTGCCTCACCCAGAATGATCTTGGTGAACACTTCATCCTGAAGATCCTCAAGGGTGGACATTCTGGAGGTCATGGTTTCGGTCGGGGCGCCGACAAACAGGTTGTCCTGCAGCATGCCCTTGTTCTGATAATCAATCAGAACACCATACGCACCATCTGCACCGTAAATCCGCTCCCAGCCCCACAGAGCAAAGCCGTCCTCGGAGCCGGACTCATAGGCTTTCAGTTTCTGCAGAATGCTGTAAGCCTCACCGGTTACCTTGCTCTCGTCGCCGTCTTTGCGGTACTGCTCAAGATCCATGAACGCATCGTTGTTCTTGTTGGGGTTCGTCGGAACCACCGGGCTCAGTTTCCAGATGGACTCGGAATCCAGCGGCGCATAGTAGATGCCGTTCTCGTTCTCAGGTCCCCAGTTCTTGTCGATGAACACGTTGAACATTTTCACAACTGCTTCCGGATGTGCAACGTCTTTGCGGACAACCGTCCAGCTCAGGGTGCCCACGTCCGTCTGTGCCTTTACCGGCTTGTCGGTTGCGGAAACGATGGACACGGCGCGCCACTGCGCATTTTTGTCAAGGTTGACGCAGGACTGAAGCGGATAAATGGAGTTCCACTGTGCACCAAAGAACATGCCGCACTTGCCGGCTGTCGTTGCCTCAGCAACCTTGCCGCCGTCCTTGACGCCGAATTCGGGATCAATCAGACCTTTTTCATACATCTCATGCAGGGTCTTCAGCGCATCCTTGGTTCCCGGCAGCGTGGAGCCATAGACCAGATTCCCGTTCTCATCTTCCACCCAGATGCCCGGATAGGAGTCAAAGCCATTGAAGAATCCGCGCAGGCTGAACAGCTGTCCCCAGAGGTCCTTGGCAATTGCGACGCCGATGGTGTCATCCACTCCGTTGCCGTCAAAGTCGGCCTTGGCAAAAGCCTCTGCCGTTGCAATGACTTCGTCCATAGTGGTCGGAATCGGAAGATTCAGCTTTTCGAGCCAGTCGGTGCGGATCCACAGAAGGTCCGCGATCATCAGGGTGCTGTCCACATTGGGCAGGCCATAGAGATGTCCGTTGATGGTAGCGGCATCGAACGGAGAGGTACCGGTCGCCAGCATGATTTCCTTGGTGAAATCGGAGGCATAGCTGTCATAGATTTCCTCAAGAGGCATGATCAGATCGGCCTCAGCCAGCTGCTTGAGCTGCAGGGTGTTGACATTCACGAACTCCGGAATGTCGCCGACGCCAAGCGCGATGTTCAGTTTCTGATCATACTCATCGCCGCCCTTGACGATCCAGTCATAATCCACAATGACGTTCAGCTTGTCTCTGTAAAGGTCGCACCAGAGGTTGTCCGTCATCGTCTTGTCAGGATGCTGGGAGAAATAGTTGGCATCCAGTGTATCATCTGTGCTGCGCACAAAATGCACGGTTACGGGCTCGTCATACCTTCCAAACGGGTCGGGTTTGGATTCTGCCAGACAAAGAGCCGAAATCATGGAAATAGCCAGAAGAAGCGTCAGAATTACGGATACTTTTTTCATGGGTTTAACCTCCTTCAAAAAACTGTTTCATCGCTCACCGGATGAAATCTGTATTTATTATCCATTTGAAGAGGAGGCTTTACAATAGGATATCGTCAAGATTCATGGTACAATCTTAATCTCTTCTTCTGTCGAAAACGGACAATCTGTCCCCTGTCAGTCCTTCCCCGTCCCCTCAATCCGTACATTTTGACACTGTCCGTTTGGTCGAAGTACACAATAATCCGCCCCAAAAGGAAGCGGTTTTCGCGGAATCAGGGACAATCTGTCCCCACTTTCACGGATCTCTGCCAGTTCACCGCCCAGCGCATAATGACCATTGCTTCCGACGATATAGGACTTGCCGGATTCATAGCGCTGAACCCGCACAATCTCGGCGCTGTGCGGCAGCAGCATTCCCATGTCGACCATTTCACAGCCGTCCGCGACTGCCCATCTGCCGGAATAGAAAGCGGATAAAAGGTACATTCCGTCAGGCCGGTCCATGTGCAGAATCTCCGCTGCAGAAACCCTGACCGGCAGCGGCTTCGCATCATCCCAGTTAATCAGGACAAATTCCTCAAATCCCTCTCCCTTCACCCGGATCCGGCCGGGAATGCGCGCCCCGTCAAAGAGATCCGGCTCTGCCTCAAGCGGAAGCAGCGGCAGGAGATGCCGGATTTCCCTGAGGCGGTCCCGGTCAATGTGCGCCAGCGGCTCTGTCTGGCTGAACAGACCCCCGCTCATGTACTGGTTGACCAGCATCACTTTGACCTCCTCCCCGCTAAGCAGGCCCAGGGTCAGATTCAGTCCTCTCGTCATTTCCGTCTGGCGGCGCAGCATCAGACAATCGGCATCATTCGCCCACCAGGCCCCCATATACGTGCACATCAGGTTCTGCTTGACGGTACAGGGAACGGCTTTTCCCCCGCCGCCTGTCGAGGTCCACATGGAAAGGACATCCGATCCGGTCCGCTGTGCATCGGCAATGCCGACAGCGGCATCATAAAGGCCGCCGCAGATCAGAAGGTAACTGTCATCCCCGATTCCCTCCCGTACGGCACGGAGCGCCAGCCGGTATGCCTCCGGCCAGGCAAGCACCGGATTTCCGCGTCTGGCCCAGGGATAGATCACCGGTGCACGGGTGAAATCCAGTTTGTGATAACGATAGCCCCATTCATCCGTCAGGGTTTTATACAGGTCCCGTACATAGTCCCGCACCGGCTTGAGGGTAATATCCAGCACCTGATAGACCGTGTCGTTCATTGGAAACAGGACCGGATTTCCCGCCTCATCCCGGAGCGCCCAGTCCGGATGCAAGCGCCATACGGAGGCACTTTCGTGGGCAATAAACGGGCTGGTCCAGATGCCGGGAATCATACCGGCTGCCCGGATCTCCTCCGCCAGTGCTTTCATGCTGACCGGAAAGCGCGCATTGGGCCGCCATTCCCCCAGGGTCACCTCCCATCCCTCATCGATCTGAAAGACGGTATACGGAAGTTCCTGGCGGACAATGCAGTCAAGATTCTCCCTCACATCCGCATAGCTGACGGTCAGGCCATAGTAATACCAGGTACAGAAGACCGTCGGAACCGGAAGAACACCGGCTCTTGTTCCCAGACAGGCGATCTTCTCTGCGGTAAATATGCGCATCAGGCCTGACCAGTCCGGACCCGTTCTCAGCACGACCGGCTCTGCCTGAAGGGTGCTGCCCGGCTCAAGGACGATTCCCGGTTCACATCCTGTCCGGATCGCCGGACCGGCCGGGCCCGGCGTGACCGCCGTCTGGCAGAAATACCGGCAGCCCTCCGGGAATTCCACGGACAGATATCCATCTTTGCCGCGGAACAGTGTCAGCGTATCGCTGTTCAGGCAGGCTTCGCCTGTACCGCCCTGATTCCTGATGCCGCTTTCGGTCATCCCGTCAAGCGCATCCTCCATGGCTTCGTCCCGGCATCCCAGGGTAACCACGGACGGAATGTCATTTTTATGCCGCCCCTGAATCATGACCTGAATGTCCTGCCACGGCAGACCGCAGTCTAAGTCGGCCCAGCTTTCGATGCGGAGACTCTCAATGGAAAGTATCTCAACCGGCCGGTCTGACAGATTGGTGATGGTGACATCGATCCGTCTTTCGCTGCCTTTGCCGGAAACGGCTGCGAGAGAGTGGATGCGGCTGTTTTCGCTGCCGGTTTCAAGGACATGGACCTGTCCGTCCATGCGGCAAACAAACCGGCTTTCAGCCCGGAGCGAAAAATGCTCCTTTTCAAATCTGAGTATCATCTGACAATGATCCTTTCTGGTCCGGAATCTTTCTGAGGGTGGAATCCAAAAAACGTCATCTGCCGCTGACAGATGACGTTTGGAAATTACCGAAGGACACCATACGGTGTGCAGGGACGAAGGACGACAGCGGTTCTGGGCGGCAGGTACATCAGCGTACCGTCGCCGTACTGATCGTCGTGTGCCCAGGAATGATAGATAATACTGGTGTCAATATTCTCAAAGCCGCCAAATTCCGAGGAATCCGTGGAAAGGATGACCCGATAGTCACACTTCTCCGGAAGCGGAACAAACAGCGGATTCTGTACCCGGTCAGGATGGAAATTGAAGACAAAGACGCAACCCATCCGCTCAAAGATCAGCAGCTGATCCTGCTCATGCTGCATGAGACAGCGGGCGATTCCGCCCTCAAGAACACGGAACTGACGGGTCAGACGGATCATTGCCTTATCAAAGTCGCCGAGATACAGGAACTTCAGCGCCGGATCATCTGCCAGCGACCATTGACGCCGTGCATGTGAATAGGACCAGCCATTGCCCTCTCTCGGGAAATCAATCCATTCCGGATGACCGAATTCATTGCCCATGAAATTCAGGTAGCCGTCTCCGCCGGCACCGATGGTGACCAGACGGATCATTTTGTGAAGGGCGATGGCGCGATCGATGATAAAGTTAGGATGCTCCCGGTCCATGGCATAATACATTTCCTTGTCGGCCAGACGGAACATGATGGTCTTGTCGCCCACCAGTGCCTGATCATGGCTTTCGGCGTAACCGATGACATGCTCATCCGGACGGCGGGCAATCAGCTCCCAGTACAGCTGTCCGATGTTCCAGTCGCCGTCCTGCTTTTCCTTGATGGTCTTGATGTAATAATCCGGGATTCCCATGCTGAGGCGGTAGTTGAATCCGATGCCGCCGTCCTGAATCGGCAGGCACATGCCCGGCATGGCGCTCATGTCCTCCGCGATGCAGACCGCGTGAGGATTGATCTCATGAATGAGGCTGGTGGCCAGCTGCAGATACGTCACGGCCTCAACATCGGTATTCATGGAGAAATACTGAGCCGGACTCATGAAGGCCGTTCCAAGGCCATGATCCCAATAGAGCATGCTGGTTACGCCGTCAAAACGGAATCCGTCGAAGTGGAAATGCTCCATCCAGTAGCGAATGTTTGAGAGCAGATAATGGACTACGCCGTTCTTTCCGTAATCAAATACCCGGGAGTCCCAGGCCGGATGATAGCCGGCAGGTCCATCCTTGAAGAACTGGTCATCTCTGCCGTCGAATCCGTTAATGCCCTCTGCGGTGTTTTTCACCGCGTGCGAATGGACCAGATCCAGAAGAACACTGATTCCCAGGGAATGTGCCGTGTTAATCAGTTCACGCAGATCGTCCGGTGTTCCGAAGCGGGAACTGGGGGCAAAGAAATTGGATACCTGATAGCCGAAACTTCCGTAATACGGGTGCTCCATAATCGCCATCAGCTGAACCGTATTGTATCCGTCTGCCTTGATTCTGGGGAGAACGTTTTCCGCGAATTCCCGGTATGTTCCGACCCGTTCTTCCTCAACCGCCATTCCCACATGTGCCTCATAGATGATGGGCGGATTGTTGGAAAGGCTTGAGAACGACTCATCGGTCCATTCAAAAGGCTTTTCCGGATTCCAGATGGTGGCGGAGAAGTTGTGGTTCTCCCCTTCTGTTACATAATCCGCATACAGAGGAATGCGGTCCTCTGTTCCGCGTGCGCTGGTGATAACCACCTTCACGTTGGAATTGTGCGGCAGTGCATTGGCACCCTCCAGTTCAATCTCCCAGTTTCCGTTTCCAATGGGATGCATGGGATGGCTGGTGCGGTTCCAGCCGTTAAAATCACCGGTCAGGTGCATCTCAGTCGCGCCGGGTGCCCATTCCCTGTATACCCAGCCTGTCTGCGTACGATGAAAGCCAAAGTATTCTGCACCGGCGGCAAAGTCCCACAGACTGGCTCCGTTTCCGCCCGTGAGCTCGTTCCTTCGATCGTAGTAATGATTGAGCCGGAAATACAGATCTCCCGAATACGGGATCAGTTCGGGATTCATCTGGAGAATTCTCAGGGATTCTGACATGTCATTTCCTCCTCGTAATATGAAAATGGGTCGGGACCGTCAATGGGTTTCTGATGGGGCAATCAAGCGTCTTTTTGCGCTTTGGCATTTCTTCGTTCATGGAAGGTGATGCTCAGATTTTCCGCGGTTGTGAGACGCATCAGATTAAGATATGCCTCGGAGCGCTCAAAATGGGTCGAACCGATCTGCCAGAGGGAGAATGCGGCAAAATTTCCCAGTATCTGCCACAGAACCTTATCGCCTGCAGCCTCTGCCGGTGAAAAAGACGTCCAGATGATCAGCGCCAGAACGCTGAGAATCAGGAGGCCGAGTATCCGGTTGTATCGATTCTCGAGAAAACGGACAATCTGCTTGCGCTCATCCCGGTAATGCATCCGCAGACATTCCGTGAAGGTATTTTTAAGCGAATCGGAGACCTTTTCGGATGAGTGGATATTCAGCTTCAGGGGTGCCGTATCGGCCGAAGTATTCAGAAGACGGTCGATTGCGCTGATGATTTTCTCATTGACCTCAAGATGCGGCATCATGACAACGGGATCAAACAGCTCCGAGCGCGCGGCGATACGGATATCCAGTGTCAAGGCGTCGTTTCGGAGCACTTTTTTCCATGCCCTTTCGTTTCGGTCGATTTCAAAGAATGTGACGGCACTGAGGATCATCAGGATAAGACTGATATCCAGCGACTCCTGCAGATGCTGTCCCACATAAGTCATCACGGTATAAAGAATCGCCAGAATCAGGACAACGACAAACCCTTTTTTGCGCAACCATACATTCTTCGCTGAAAAATAGATGATCATTCCCGTGACCATTCCGATAACCGGCCGTATAAATACAGCCGGATGTCGGAGTGTACTGATAAAGGTTCCCTGTCTTATCAGAAGCAGACTGGTGACAATGATATTAAACAGGATCAGTGCGGTAACGAGCAGGCCCAGGCGCTGCAGATGCCTCTGATAAAACATGGCAGCTCTCTTCTCTCCGTTTCAGAATCGGATCTGGTTCATCCGAATGGTTGCTTATCTGGAGGAACCTGGCCAGACTCCGCCCTCACGCATCTGGAATTCCGTGTCCTCGTCCATCATATCCAGCATGATTTTGGCGAAATGCGGATCAAACTGCGTTCCCATTCCGTCAATCAGCTCTTTCCGGACCTGTTCCCGGGTGAGCGGAGCGCGATAACTCCGAACGCTTGTCATGGCATCATAGGCATCTGCGACGGCGATAATTCTCGCTTCCTCAGGAATAGCCTCTCCGGCCAGTCCGTCCGGATAGCCGGTCCCGTCATAACGTTCATGATGCCATCTGGCACCCTGTTCCAGTTTCGGCATCCCGTCAATTTCACTCAGCGTGTTCGCGCCATAGATGGTATGTGCCTTGATGGTCTCATATTCCTCCGTCGTCAGGCGCCCGGGCTTGTTGAAGATCTCATCGGGAATATTGATTTTTCCGATGTCGTGCAGCAGACCGACCACATAGATATCATCCTGCTGTCCGAGGTTATATCCGGCACGCCGTGCAATCTCTCTTGCATATTCCGCGACTCTCGGCGAATGATTGTTTGTGGACCGGTCTTTCCCGTCAATGATTTTCGCCAGGGTATACAGAACTTTGAGAGACTGGCGTTCATTGTCTCTTGTTTTCCGCTCGACGGTTTCCGTCAGATTTTTCTGGAGGTGCAAAATCTCCAGAATACGGCGTATACGCAGCGCAAGGATTTCGGGGCTGGATTTTCTGAAACAGTCGATGACCCCAAGCTCAAGACAGCGCTGCTCGGTTTTGGTATCGTTGTCATTGATCAGGAATACCACCGGCAGATTCTTCCAGGCAGCCTCACTGCGAAGCCGGCTTAATACGCCAAATCCGTCCATTCCCGGCAGTTCGGCATTGAGCAGAATCAGTTCAGGGGTATTATCCTTAATGGCCTCAAGGAGCTCATTCCCTGACCGGAACACGGAGACATGCAGTTTCTGCTGTTTCAGCATTGTGGAAATGGCCTGTGTCATCTCCACATCATCATTGTCTGCAATCACAATCCAGTTCGGGAAGGTTTCCGGATGCGTTTCGGTCTGTTCATGGCTCTTCAGCCGGACTTCACTGTACTCGTAGGAGACTCTTGTTTTTTTGGCCTGTTCCTGACTGGTCCATTTACTGACAAGCCGGCTGACAACCCGTTCAATATCGTATTCCCGGATTTCCGGTAAAAGGAGAAACAGCTGACTGTCGCCGCATTCCATCATGACATCGCTGTTCCGCAGGGAGAGCTGCAGCATATTCCGGAACTGCATCATGATTTCCGTATGCTCTACACTGGTAACCTCTTCCAGAAAGGTGATGCTGAAAAGTACCTGATAGGCGACGCTGTGATAACGGTCCATATAGCGCAGCATATACCGATAGATGCTGCCGAAAACCTCCCGGCCCATCCACAGTGCATTGGGCGAATGGTCTTTTTCCTCGAGAATCGTGGTCACGGTTTTAAGATTGATCTGTTTTTCGGAATACGTTTCCAGTTCTTCCGTATACAGTCTGTATCCGTGTTTTCCATTCTGTTTGACAAAGTACAGAGCCTGATCGGCCATATGGAACAGCTCTGAATAGTCCCTTCCGTATTCGGGAACGGACACCGCACCGACGGAAATTCCAAGCGGGATAGGCATCTGATCGCCGATAATTTTCTTTCCCCCGGCATTGAACTCTTCACTGATGGAATTGACAAAGTGTTCCAGTTCGGACTTTTCGGTCATGTTTCTGCCGAAAAAGATGAACTCATCCCCGCCGATTCGTCCGCAGACATCCCCCTCACGGCTGTGCTGTTTCAGAAGGTTGGCAAACAGGATCAGAATCTGGTCGCCAACCTCATGTCCATAGATGTCGTTAACGGCCTTGAACGAATCAAGATCCATCAGGCACAGGTAGCCCTTTTCCCTGAGACAGAGGTTTTGCATAGCCGATTCGGTTGCAGATCTGTTCAGGATGCCGGTCATCTTATCCGTTTCAGCATCGTGTTCATACTGTGTAATCCGGTGCTGGATATCCAGTGCTCTCTGAACGCGGTTCAGCAGGACATCCGGCGAGAAAGGCTTGCGGATAAAATCCATTGCCCCAGATTTAAGTCCTTCGATTTCAGCTCTGCTGGATTCATCCCAGGAAAGAAAGATCACCGGAATGTCTCTGTCATACAGCTTTTGTTCCTTCAGCCGCCGGAATGTTTCAAATCCATTCATTCCGGGCATGTAAATATCCAGCAGGATCAGGTCCGGACAGCCGTATGTCTTGATATAATCCAGCAGCTCCTTCCCGGAGCTCAGCGCAGTCACACGTTTGCCAGCTTTACTGAGAAAACTGCCCGCCAGTTTAAGGCTTTCAGTATCGTCGTCGACTATGATAATCCAATCTTCCATGATAATAATTCCTCATCAGCCAGTTCAAAGTCGAGAGTATTCTCCGGCATGTGTTTTATGAAAAAACACGCATAAAAGCGAAATTAAACGATTTTCTGTATTTCCGGATGTGCAGAAACTTCATTGATACTCACGCTCTGCACAATCATGCATAATATCACCATTATGTCTGCTCATTATACTCATCTGGCCCGTGCCTGTAAAGCGTTGAAGCAAAATAAAAAGGTGTTTTGCCATGCTTTTGTGTACAGCAAAACACCTTTTGAGCTCCACGGCGACTGCAGACATCTGTTTCCTCAGAAAAGCGGCGTTTATCGCCGGGGCTGGGACTGGCCGTTTTCCCCTTCGATCACGATGAAGTCAACAGCCGGTGAAACAACATACAGCTCATAGAAGCTATTGTGAAAATCATCCAGGATACTCAAAGTGAGCTTATTATTGTCTGCACTTGCGTCCAAAATGCTGAAATAGTCTATTTCTCCAGGCAGACCGTCACAATCGTTTATGTCAAAGTTTTGGAAATACCGGGTTTTCAACAGTTTGAGGTGTCATTGGAATGCCAAGAGTCCAGTATTTACTGGACTCTTTTTGTCAACTTTTGTTTTATATTTTTGTAGCAATTTTGTAGCAATGGTGATATA
>JAGAHV010000155.1:0-3545 GCA_017626895.1 Clostridia bacterium
GGCATAACCCAAAATGAATCGACGAATCTCCACCGGGAGAGAAAAGCCGCGAAAGCGGCATTTTGTTGTATTCAGGCTCAGACAGCGTCATAGCAAAAATACCGCCCGTCTGCCTTCTTATTCCTGTCATTGGTCTGAGCAGCTTTATCTGAAACCTGGATTCAAAAGAAGAAACTCCGGAAAAATCCGGAGTTCCTTTGGAATCGGTTCAGTGCTTACAGAACGCTGGCATAGGCAGCCTTGGCGCCCTTTTCGCGAATCATGTGGAGATCGCTGACAACCGCGGTCTCAAGGCCCTCGACTTTGGTCAGGTCCTGATCCCACATCTGGGTATTGGTGAGCACGGCATGGACCAGGTCCTCAATGCTGTCCTCACGGTGTGCATAGTAGAACTCGAGCGCCCAACGGTCATCTGAAACGACGTACTCATTGCCCTTCGGGCGGCGGCAGACAAGGCCGCGTTCCTCAAGCGCCGAAATGTCGTTGGAGTAGAACGCAATGTAGGCGGCCAGACTCATGGTGAGACACGGCGGCAGCTGTCCGTTTGCCTCCACATACTCGAGGAAAGAGGGCATATTGCGGGCCTTCCACTTCGACGTGGAGTTCAGGGAAATGCTCATCAGCTCATGATTGACGAACGGATTGTTGAAGCGGTCCTGCACGGCCTCGGCAAACGCATTCAGATCGTTCTTGTCCAGGGGCAGCGTCGGGATGACCTCCTCATAGAGCATCTTGTTCATGAAGCCGCGGATGGTGTCATCATGCATACAGTCGCGGACAATGTCAAACCCTGCCAGATAGGCACCCAGCACAAAGCCGGTATGCGCACCATTCAGGATGCGGACCTTCCGCTTCTTATACGGCGTTACATCCGGCACTACCATTACCGGAACACCGGCCTTCTTGAACGGCAGACGGTCCTCAAGTTCCGCCGGTCCCTCAATGACCCAGACGCCAAAGACCTCGCCCACGTCCGTCAGCGGATCCTCATAGCCGTTTGCCTCAGCCAGCGCGGCCACTTCCTTGGGATCACGAATGCGGCCGGGAACAATGCGGTCCACCAGCGTGGAGCAGAAGATGTTCTTCTCGTTGACCCAGCTCCTGAACGCCGCCTCCAGCTTCCAGTCATCAATGTACTGGTTCACGCAGCGCAGCAGCTCTTTTCCGTTGTTGTCAATCAGCTCACAGGAGAGAATCACCACTCCGTCAAGACCGGCCTTGAAGCGCTCATAAAGAACGCGGGTCAGCTTGGCCGGGAAACTGGTGGGCGGAACCTGATCAAAGGTGCTCTCATTGTCATGCACAATGCCGGCTTCCGTGGTATTGGACACAATGATCTCAAGATCCTTGCTCCTGGCCAGCTCCAGCACGCTCTCCCAGTTCTCATAGGGATTTACGCAGCGGCTGACACAGGAAATGACACGCTTGTCATCGATCTTCTTTCCCTTTTCACTGCCGCGAAGATAAAGTGTATACAGGCCTTCCTGCTTGTTGATCAGCTCCGTCAGGCCCATGGCAATCGGCTGTACCAGAACAACTTTTCCGTTGAATCCTGCTTTTTCATTGGCGATATCGATGAAATCATCGACAAACGCGCGCAGGAAATTTCCCTCGCCAAACTGCATGACTTTTTCAGGAGCAGACTTCAGCACATACCCCTTGTATCCGGAAGCTTCGAGTACACTGTAATTCAACTGGTCCATTGGAAAGCAACCTCCTTTATATCCTCACAACACGCTGTCCTATAGACAGCCTGTTTTTTGTTACCTGGATTGAAGTATACCTATTGCCCATAAAAGTGTCAATAGCATCTGAAAAAAACAATTTTCAGCCAAAACGGACGGGGCATTTTCAGCAATGGACCGTGCATGTTCTTTCCGCCTTCTGTTCCTGCCCGCAAAGGTCTGCACCGTCCTGTGACCGGTCCGTCTGCTCTCCGTCATGAATCCTTCATCCGGGGAGACCGCCCCGGCCTGGCAAAAACCTTCCCGCTTTCAGGAAACAAATTGTGCCATGTCCGTTCTTTTCATCTTCGCATGTTTATGTTATTCTTATCCTGTTCACTGGATTCATCTGCAATTAACACTTCTGCGGATGAAAACCGCCGGAACCGGCAGTTCTGTCCTAAGTACGGACGATCTCTGTCCCGGAGCAGAGACTTTTCCGAACAGAACCCGCCTGTCTCATTCCAACATATACCCTCATGAGTGGCCCTGCCGCGCAGCGGCCGTTTGCTGAGTCCGGACCCCGGATAAAGTCCCTCCGGCAAATGACCGCCTGAACACCCGCGCGGCCCTGTCGTGCAGCGACTGTTCGATAAGTCATGAACAGAATGAAGCCACTCTGCCCAATAACCACTTTGACATACCGAGGAGGATGATACTCATGAAACAACCCGGCTCCCCTTTTCCCGGGCAGGAAGCAGTGCCCGACACGGATTCCTTTCAGAACGCGGCGAAAAACCCTTACATGCGTGAGGCCATTAACGAAGCACTGGACGGGATCACGCACAAACACGGCGGACCCTTTGGCAGCATTATCGTGAAGGACGGAAAAATCATCGGGCGCGGGCACAATATGGTGCTGAAAAACAAGGACTCCACGGCGCACGGCGAGATCAGCGCCATACGGGACGCCGAAAAAAACATGAATACCTATGATCTCAGCGGCTGTGAACTGTATACAACCGGTGAACCGTGTCCCATGTGCCTCTTTGCCTGTCTCTGGGCCAGACTTGACAAAGTTCATTACGGCTGTACCATTGAAGACAACAGCCGAATCGGTTTCCGTGATGAACAGCTGGACAGCCTTGTAAGCGGCAGGGAGCTTCTGCAGGATTATCTGAACCCCATTGATCGGGAGGCGTGTATTGAGCTTTTCACCCATTACCTCACCCTGAAACCCGTCATCTACTGATGCCGGTATTTCCCCGGAGGGAATCCCATTTCACCCATACATAAAGCGGTCTGGCCAATGCCAGACCGCTTTTGTGTTTCCCGGTTATTTATGATACAGATTGTTGTGCTCGTAAACCGGATCAGAAGTCAGGTTCATCTCAAGCCGCATGAAGACACCCTCATCGACGGAGGAGAGAATGACAGAGGTATGGACCTCGCATCCGCTCAGGCTGGTCAGGCACTGCATCGCCTTGCGGGCATTCTCATCCGTTGCCGCGCTCATGGAAAGGGCGATCAGCATCTCATCGGTATGCAGCCGGGGATTTTTGCTGTGCAGATACTCCGTTTTCAGCTGCTGAAGGGAGCGGATGACGTTGCCGTCAATCAGATCCACATTGCCCGGAATGTCGGCAAGACGTTTGACCGCGTTGAGGAGGGCGGCGGAGGCCGGGCCAAACAGATCCTTGGTCTTCCCCGTCACAATTTCACCGCTGGGCAGTTCAATGGCGGCCGCCGGCTTTCCGGTATGATCTGCCATCAGGCGCGCCGCGGGAACCACCGGACGATACTCCGGCTCAATCCCCAGCTGCTGCATCAGAAGGGAAATCTTTCCGATTTCCTGTTCAGAGGCAAGTCCCTGACGAACCA
>JAGAHV010000156.1:0-5499 GCA_017626895.1 Clostridia bacterium
GCAAAGGACCTCCTCAGCAAGGACCAGATCCGCTTTGAGGATGTGCTGGCCAATGCGGAATCCTACCGGCAGCAGGCCGAGCGGGAGCGTGAACTGGCAGAAAATGCCCGCCTTGAGATGACCAATCTTCGCAATCAGGCCGAACAGGAACGAAAGAAACTGGAAGAACAGCGGGAGCGGCTGACCGCCCGTGCCAAAGAGGATGCCAAGCGGATCGTGGAAAATGCCCGCCGGGAATCCGAAGCCCTGATTGAAGAGCTCCGGAAGCAGCGCAAGGCCGGAAGCGGCATTCAGGAACATGAGGTTCAGCGTGTTCGTCAGCAGATCGACCAGCTGCGCAGCCAGGGACAGGAACAGGAGGAAACGCCCTCTGAATCCCTCAAGTCGGTCACCGTCGGTGAAATGGTTCATATTATCTCCATGGACACGGATGCAACCGTGGTATCGCTTCCAGATACCAAAGGGTATGTGAATCTGAAAGCCGGGATGATGCGCATGCGCGTTCAGCTCTCCGACCTGCGCAGCATGACCAGCAGCGAAAAGAAAAACCGGAAGGAAAAAAACCGGCACGAACAGAAACAGTCGGGCAATACCAACCGGGTCACCATTACGCAGCGGGCTGTACGCCGTGAACTGGATGTGCGGGGTCTTGCCGCGGATGAGGCCATTCCCGAGGTCCAGAAGTTCCTGGATGATGCCACGATTTCCTCTCTTGGGGAGGTCTGCATCATCCACGGCGTCGGTACCGGCGTGCTCCGTGCCCGGATTCAGGAATACCTCCGGCGGCATCACGCCGTCGTCTCCTTCCGTCCGGGCCGATACGGCGAAGGGGAAGCCGGTGTCACGATCGTCACACTGAAATAAATTGTCGCTGTCCCGGATGGCAACAGGCATCCGGGACAGCGACTGCATTGAAACAGGGGAGTGCATATGCCCTGACTCTGTCAGGCCCTGTCCATCCTTCCTGTTCCGGCAGCAGAGGAGCGAGGCAACACTGAAACAGGGATGTCCCGGTGTTTTTTATTCTTGTCTGATTGCGGCTGAAAAAGACCAGAAACACATTTTCTTTTCAGTCTGATTATGCTATAATCTCGTTACTGTTTTCAGAAGGCCTGAAATAGTATTTTTTGTGAAAGTGAAGGGAGGAAACGGTCTGTGGGAATTTCCCGGATATTTGGTGGAGGCGTCCATCCCGTTGAAGCAGGGAAGGGAAAAGATTCAACCAAGTCGAATGGTATCATAGACCTGACACCACCGGCAAAAGTAACGATTCCAATGTCCATGCATGCAGGAGCTCCTGCCACCGTATGCGTCCAGGTGGGACAGGAGGTCAAGCTCGGACAGGTGATCGGTGAGGCAAAAGGCGCGATTTCTGCGCCCGTACACGCATCGGTTTCCGGAAAAGTTGTTGCAGTCGGAAAATGTATGCTGCCATCCGGCAGAGAGGCGGATGCCGTAACGATCGAAAATGATTTCAAGGATGAATGGGATCCCTCGGTTGAGGCGTCGGCACTGACAGGAAATGTAAGCGCCGAACAGATTATTGAGGCGGCCCGTTCAAAGGGAATCGTCGGCATGGGAGGTGCCGGATTCCCGACCGCCGTGAAGCTGGATACGTCGAAGCTGGATCCAAAGCCGGACGTTCTGGTCGTTAACGGAAGCGAATGTGAACCCTATCTGACCAGTGATCATCGGATTATGGTCGAGTGTGCGGACCGTGTTGCAGAGGGCATTGTTCTCGCCCTGAAAGCGACCGGATGCCAGAAAGCCTTTGTGGGCATTGAGGACAATAAACCGGATGCCGTAGAGGCGATGAAAAAAGCCGCTCAGGGACGGTTTGAGGTTGTTGCGCTGCCTGCCCGTTATCCGCAGGGCTTTGAAAAGATGCTGATCTACAGCCTGACGGGACGAAAGGTCCCCAACGGGGCACTGCCATCCGCGGCCGGCTGCGTGGTGCTCAATGTCGGAACCTGCGAGGCACTTTGCCGTGCCGTCAGGGAAGGGCGTCCGCTGATTGACCGTGTGGTCACGGTGGCCGGTCATGTCAATAAGCCCGGCAACTTCCGGATTCGCATCGGTGCAACGGCGCTGGATCTTGAGGATGCGGCTGAGGGTTTTGGCGAAGGGGTTACGAAAATCATTGTCGGCGGCGGCATGATGGGCAATGCGATTCCTTCCATCAACCTGCCTGTCACCAAGAATTTTGGCGGTCTTGTGACGCTGGCCGAGGAGGGACATGTTCCCGAGGAATCTGCCTGTATCCGCTGCGGCCGTTGCGTACGGGCGTGCCCGATGAAACTGATGCCCACCCGCATTGATGCCTATGCGCGTCATCGTGACTGGGCCGGTGCAGTGGCAGCCGGTGCCAAAAACTGTATGGAGTGCGGCTGCTGTACGTACGTCTGTCCGGCAAAACGCCAGCTGACACAGAGCATCCGTATGGCAAAGGCACTTGCCAGAATCAAGAAGCTTTAATCGAAACCGGAGGAACGTAGAGTATGAAACAGTATGTAATCTCATCATCTCCGCATCTCCGTGACAACAGTTCCACGAGGCGGATTATGCAGGATGTCTGCATTGCACTCCTGCCAGCTGCAGTCATGGGTGTGCTGTATTTCGGCTATCGCTCGGCAATCATCATTGCCCTGTCTGTTCTGGCGGCAGTACTCAGTGAATGGTTCTACTGCAAGGTCAGTCATACAAAAGAAACGATCGGTGATTTCAGCGCGGTGGTTACCGGACTGCTCCTGGCCATGAACCTTCCAAGTACCGTCCCTTACTGGATGCCGGTCGTCGGCTCAGCCATCGCGATTCTTCTCTGCAAGGCCATTTTTGGCGGTATCGGGCAGAACTTTGTCAATCCTGCGCTTGCCGGCCGCGCCATTCTTTCACTTTCCTGGGCAACGCTGATGAACACGTTTACACAGCCCGCACTGTTTAATTTTGTCGGTGTGGATGTCGCCTCAGGCGCAACTCCCATCGGTGCCGGTGTCGCCGGAAAGTACACGCTGCTGGATCTTGCCATTGGCAATATTCCCGGAACCATCGGGGAGACCTGCAAGATTGCTCTTCTGATCGGTGCCGCTTATCTGTTCATCCGGCAGATCATTTCCTGGCATATTCCGGTCGCCTTCATCGGCACGTTTGCCGTATGCTATCTGATTGCAACCAAAATGGATATCAATGAAACGCTTTATCAGGTGCTCAGCGGTGGTCTGATTCTCGGTGCCTTCTTCATGGCCACGGATTATTCCACTTCGCCGACCACAAACAAAGGCAAACTGCTGTTCGGTTTTGGCTGCGGTCTGCTTCTGTTCATCTTCCGCTACTGCAAGAGCGCCAAAGCGGAATGGTGTTCCTTTGCGATTCTCCTGATGAACGTTGCATCTCCGCTGATTGAACGTATTACGTACAACAAGAGCTTCGGGGAGGTCAAGAAAGCATGAATAACATGATTGTAAAACTTGGCGTCCGTCTCTTCCTGTTCTGCCTGATTGCAGCCATTGCTCTTGCCATTACGAATGAGGTGACCAAAGGCCCCATCGCCGAACAGGCACTTAAGTCAAAAATGGCCGCTCTGAATACGGTTATGCCCGGCTGTACCTACGAGGAAGCGGATATCGGCGAACTCGAGGAAGGCAGCGAACTGGATGAGCTGTTTATTGCCAAAGACAAGGACGGCAATATTGTCGGTTATGCCATTACTGCCAGCCCGAACGGTTACGGCGGAGAAATCCCGATTACGTTCGGTATCTCTGCAGAAGGTCATATCACCCAGGTTTACGTCGGATCTCTGCAGGAGACCGCCGGTCTGGGAACAAAAGTCGGAGAAGCCGACTTTAAAGACCAGTTTATCGGCATTGCTGCAGATGATGCCACCCTGCGTGAGGATGTCGATACGATTTCCGGTGCGTCCATCTCCTCTGGCGCTTTCCTGCGCGCGGCCGAGGATGCGCTCGCCTATTCAAAGAATGTTCTGGGCATTACGCCTGCCGTGGGCGATAAGGATGCCATCCTTGCTGCTTACAACGCGGCAAACGGCGGCGAGGGCGAAACGGAAGAAGTTCCTGTGACCACCCATACCGCTTCCGTTAAGGGATTTGATGCTTTCGATGTCAATGTGGATGTCGATGGCAACGGAAAAATCGTCGCGGTTTCCGTTCCCGCACACAAGGAGACCGAAGGTTTCGGTGCGGATCTGATTGCTGACAAGGCCGTCTTTGATGCACTTGTCGGACAGGATATTGCCACCGCAAAGATTGATGTCAGGACCGGCGCCACGCTGACCAGCAACGCCATCAATGAGGCACTGTCCAAAGTCGCTGCCGAAGTTTCCGGCGGCGGAGCTGGAAAAACCTATGATGTGACCGGTTTTGCTCCTTTCAAGGTTGCCATTGAACTGGATGACTCCGGCAAGATTGTTTCCGTAACCGTTCCGGAGCATGGGGAAACCCCCGGATTCGGCGCGGATCTGATCGCCGATACAGCCGTCTTTGACGCACTTGCCGGACAGGATATTGCCGCAGCTCAGATTGACGTGAAGAGCGGTGCCACGCTGACCAGCAATGCCATCAATGATGCACTGGCACAGGCAGCCAAGGACTTTGCCGGCGGCGGAGATGCGGCCGTCACGGTTCCCGGCGATCCTTATACCGTCAAGGGAATGAACAAGTTCACCATCTATATCGAACTGGATGGGGATAAGATTTCGTCAATCTCTGTTCCTCAGCATGAGGAAACCCCCGGACTGGGTGCCGCGCTCCTGACAGAGGAAGCACTTGCACCACTGGTCGGGAAATCCATCTCCGAAGCCAAAGTCGACACGGTGTCCGGCTCCACGCTGACCAGCAATGCGCTCAACGCGGCTCTTGGCATGGCTGCCGCTGCCAACGGCTTTGAACATGAGACAGAGGAAGCCCCCGAGGCTGACACATCTGTCAAAGCGTCCTTCTCTTCCAGCTCTGCCAAGACAGAGGAAACGAAGACCGAAACCGCCGACAAGGCCGGGAAGGTGACCAGCGTTGAGGTGACCGGTTTCCAGGCTTTCACCGTTGAAATCGGCCTGGATGAGGCAGGGAAGATCACCAGCGTCGTGATTCCCAAGCATGATGAAACCCCCGGATTCGGTGCAGACCTGATCGCTGACACGGCCGTCTTTGATGCGCTCATTGGCCAGGACATCGCCACGGCTCAGATTGATGTCCGGAGCGGTGCGACCCTGACCAGCAACGCCATCAACGAAGCGCTTAAAAAGGCCGCGGCGGAAAATGGCTTTGCTGCCGAAAAGACAGAGGAAGCCCCCAAGGCGGCAGCATCTGTCAGCGCCTCCTTCTCCTCCGGCTCTGCCAAGACCGAGGAAACAAAACCCGAAGCCGCCGAACAGGCCGGGAATGTGACCCGTGTTGATGTAACCGGTTTTGCGGATTTCACCGTTGAAATTGGTCTGGATGAAGCAGGGAAGATCACCAGCGTGGTGATTCCCCAGCATGGGGAAACGCC
>JAGAHV010000157.1:0-21714 GCA_017626895.1 Clostridia bacterium
ATGTATAATATTTCGATCATGAGGTGATTGATGCATTCCCGGAAGTGTGGTATCATGTCTTGAAAGGGTTGACAGGAAGCGGATTCTTTGTCTGTCCTCTGTCAGAAAGCAGAATAATCAAGTGCTGCAGGGAAGAGCGCGTTCTCTTGAAAAACCTGCCGGACAAAGATGGAGGAGAAAAATGAAAGACGGCACAAAACTCAGACTGCTGTATCTGTATCAGTTCATTATGAAAAAATCGGATGAAAACCATCCGGTAACCACGCGGGATATGAACAGAATGCTTCAGGATGAATACGGGATGACCGTGAACCGGATGACGCTGGCCAATGATCTGAATATGCTGCTGGAAACCGGACTCCCGATCCGGGTGAACCGGGGCAGAGAGAACAGCTACTACTATGAAAGCCAGAATATGGGGCTCGAGGAGCTGAATATCCTTGCGAATCTGACAGCGACTTCAAGACTGATCAATAAAAAGAAACGGCAGGCCCTGATCGCCAAACTCGGACGGCAGGTGAGCCCCTATGAAAAGTTCGAGGAAAAGCGAAACGTGATTGTCAGCGACCTGCCCACGGAGGTCAGTCAGGTGATGGATGTCATCAATGAGGCCATTAATCTGAAAAAGAAGATCACGTTTCAGTATACGGAATATGCGGTAAATAAGGAAAAGGTGCTCCGGCGAAAAGGTGCAACCTATCTGGTGAGCCCGTATACCCTTGCGTGGGACAGCGGATACTGTTATGTCATCGGGCACAGCCAGGCGAGAGACTGTATCCAGAATTTCCGCCTGGACCGGATCTATAAGATGCCGGTGATGACGGCGGAGAAAATCGTGCCGCCGCCCAAAGGGTTTGACAAACAGAAATACGTGGATTCCATGGTCCGCATGTACGGCGGCAGGGAAAAAACGGAAGTGACGCTGCTGTGCCGGAATCCGGTGATGAATTCCATGATCGATCACTTTGGCATGCAGACAAAGGTTAGCAAGCAGGATGATGAGCATTTTACGGCCAGAATTCAGGTGGCCCTGTCACCTACCTTTTATCGCTGGGTATTCGGCTGGGCCGGCGGGGTGACCATCCTGGCGCCGGAGGAGGCCAGAGAGCAGCTCAGGGAAATGTGCGAAAATGTCATGAACACGATGGCCGGCCCTGCAGAGAGCCCGGAAAGCGCCCTGGAAAGTACCCCGGAAAGTACCCCGGAAAGTACCCCGGAAAGTTAACTGGTGTACGGCTGACCCATATCGGCGAAATGTGAAGGTGCGGCTTATCGGAACAGGCAGGAAATGCTCGAACAGATCATGAACGAAGTTCTGTTTGGATGATGAACGACCGGGAGTGCGTGAACGATTCTGTTTACGCACTTCTCCTGTTCAATCTCACATGAAATCCGACTGAAATTGAGGGGGATGCGCATGGAAACGGTGTTGGGAATTCTCATTCCCTTTTTCGGAACAAGCCTTGGCGCGGCCATGGTCTTTTTCCTGAAAAAGAATATTTCGACGAGCCTCCAGAAAATCCTGACCGGATTTGCGGCGGGGGTCATGGTGGCGGCCTCTTTCTGGAGTCTGCTGCAGCCTGCTCTTGAGAGCAGTGAACACATGGGGATGCTGTCGTTTCTCCCGGCGGCTATTGGTTTCCTGATCGGCGTGGGATTCCTGCTGCTGCTGGATGAAGTGACGCCGCATATGCACTTTAACAACCAGGATGAAGGCCCCAGAACCGGCCTCAAGCGAACCACCAAACTGATTCTGGCAGTCACGCTGCACAATATCCCGGAGGGAATGGCAGTGGGTGTCGTCTATGCCGGTCTGCGCGCAGGGAACGCCGGGATTACCGGTGCGGGCGCGCTGGCACTTGCCCTGGGAATTGCCATTCAGAATTTCCCGGAGGGGGCCATCGTGTCCATGCCGCTTCGGGCGGAGGGCATGAGCAAAGGAAAGACCTTTCTCTTTGGCGTCCTGTCCGGCGTCGTCGAGCCGATTGCGGCAGCGGTGACCATTCTGGCGGCCAGTGCGGTGGTGCCTGCGATGCCGTATCTGCTGGCCTTTGCCGCCGGCGCAATGATGTATGTTGTAGTGGAGGAACTGATACCGGAAATGTCGGAGGGAGAGCACTCCAACTGGGGAACCATCGCCTTTTCGCTGGGCTTCGTCCTGATGATGATTCTGGATGTGACCCTCGGATAAACTGAACGATCAACCAGGGAGGTGGAACGGACCAATGACCATATGCTGCTTTACGGCAACCGGCAACAGTCTGTACGTTGCCGGAAGGATTGGGGGGCAGGCTTCTTTCGATTCCGCAGCTCATGAGACAGGAAACGATCTCCATTGAGGATGAGGCGGTGGGGATCGTCTGTCCGGTTTACAATGTGGAATTTCCCATGATGGTACGGGAGTTTATCCGCAGAGCGGACATTCATACCGACTATTTCTTCGTGGTGTTTACGTATGGGGAAGGAATCGGGGAGGCCTTTGCACATGCAAAGCTGGCGGCGGAGGAAACCGGACTGAGCCTCAGCTATGTGAATGCGATTCAGATGGTGGACAACTTTATTCCGTACTTTGACATGCAGGAACAGATCGAGCGGCTTCCGGGGAAAAATGTGGAAGGGCAGATTGAGAAACTGCTGGCGGATATTGCTGCCCGGAAGAAGGTCAGGGCAACGATTATGGAGGAGACAAAGGCCATGATGCGCCAGTATCACCAGACACTGGCTGAAACCTGGCTGAGGAAAGACACCGCCTTGTCCTATACCGTGAATGACAGCTGTATTCACTGCGGCATCTGTGCCAGAAGCTGTCCGGGAAACAATATCACGGTGACAAAAGACAGGGTAAAATTCGCCGACCACTGTGAGGTCTGTTATGCCTGCCTGCACAACTGCCCGAAGCATGCGATCCATATGCCGCTGGAAGAAGGAACGACACAGTTCCGCTATGAACATATCACACTGAACGACACCATTAAATCGAACCGATGATGTGTCTGTCAATGTGAGACCCAAAAAAGAGGATGAACAAGATGAAACCGATGGAACTGATTCTGACACGGAAAAGTGTCCGTACGTTTGATGGCAGGGAGCTGTCTGCGGAGGACAGGGAAAAACTGCAGGCTTATATGGCCAATATCCGGAATCCGTACGGAATCCCCGTGGAATTTGTATGGCTGGATGCCGCGGAACACGGCCTGTCCAGCCCGGTGATTCAGGGAGAACATCTGTACATAGCGGGAAAGGTTCGTAAGGGCGAACACTGTGAGGAAGCCTTTGGGTATTCTTTTGAACAGCTTGTGCTTTATGCCTGGTCGCTGGGCATCGGGACAACCTGGATTGGCGGGACAATGAACCGGGAACTGTTTGAAAAGGCGGCAAAGGTGCAGGCCAATGAGCTGATGCCCATCGTCACGCCCGTCGGGTATCCGTCCGGGGAAAAATCAGAGGTTGATGTGAAGCTTCGGAATCATGTGCATGGGGATGAGCGTCTTCCTGCTGAGGAGCTTTTCTTTGAAGGGGATTTTTCCACATCGCTCCGGGACAGGGAGGATTGCCTGGAGGCGGTGCGCTGGGCACCGACAGCAGCCAATATGCAGCCTTGCCGCATTGTGAAGTGCGGGAACCGTTACCATCTGTACGAAAAGCATATGCCGGGATACAGGCCGGATGCCTTGTGGGATGTGCAGAAAATCGACATGGGAATTGCGCTGTGTCATCTGATGTCGATTGCCGGCGGAACATGTGAGATTGCCGATCCGGGCATTGCGGTTCCGGAGGGAACCGAATACATTGCCACCGTGTGTGTGCAGTAACAGGAGGGGTTTCATGGCAAAGAAAGAACTGCATGTTCACGCGGTTGTCGCACCGACTCAGACCGTTGTCGTTTCCGCGTATGACAGGGATGGAAAAGCAGATGCCTGCACGCCGGCCAACGATAGAAAGCAGATCGGATGAAGTGAGTATGATGCTCTTTCTGACATCTTGTATGTTCACTACTTGAACGATAAAGGTGATTCTTACGGAGATGATTTTGAGAACGGGGTCGAATTTTTAGAGATAGTAACACTGATGAGATGACCGGTTTTCAAGTAAACTCAGTGTCTTTCCTTACTGATCTTATGCTCTTGACGTATTCTGTGTTGTCTGATAATATGGCAGTGGGATATCCCACATTAATTCTTTCCCAAGGTGGTGCTTCATATGCCAACAGCTATCCGAGAATACGATGCCAAACTCGATTCCAAAAGAAGACTTACACTTCGCAGCACAAGCTTTGAATACTACCATGTCCAGGAAATGGATAACGGCACTATCGTTTTGGAACCCAGAGAGCTTACAGTTCCTTTTCAGGTTTCTGTAAATACACTTGCCATGATGGATGCTTCAGTTAGAAATATGAAAGCCGGAAATGTATCCACACCCATCGACTTGTCAGAATTCGAGGATTGATCTATGTACAGCATTGTTATGGGTCTCCCTGAGATGCAGGATTTTTGGAGTACTTTGTGTTCTAAAGTCAAATCCGGTTCTGCAACCAAAGACGAAGTAAAGCTTCATAAGAAGATGGGAAAAGCACTTTTTCATCTTCAGCAAAATCCTCGTCATCCAGGATTGGAAACTCACGAGATCACCTCGTTATCCAGACGTTATGGAATCAAAGTCTGGCAGTCATATATAGAGAACCAAACTCCTGCCGCAGGACGCATCTATTGGTGCTGCGGTCCAAACCGAGGAGAGATCACTATCATCGGTCTGGAGCCTCATCCTAACGACAAAGCGAATGCCTACGATAAAATCACTCTCTCTTCTATGGGCGAAGTCATCGGTTAGTAAAAACATTTATTTATCATGTTCCCTTCGGGGAGCTTTTTTTCCCGTTCTTTCACGTTTGCAGAATAAAAGGCATGTATTTTCGTTCTCACCGGTTAACAAGCTTTTCTAATGCCCTTTACATAGATATTGGTTCGCCCACCATAAGTCTCGTTCAGACTCGAGATTCCATTTTTCGCCTCAGTTTTCGCTTTGAACACTTCTAAAAATGGCCATTTCGAGTCGTTTACGAATCAAAAGCGGACTTATGGTAAATCATGTATTTACTCTATTAAAGAGTCTGGCAAGTCTAGGCTCTTTTTCCTTGTGGATGAAAACATTCTGAATGAAAAGGGACGGATTGTGCTGGAAAAACTGAAACCCATCATCTACGATGAAGAACAGGGACGGTATCTGTCCGTCGGTGAACCGAGCGCAGAGGCCTTCAGAACAGGAATTGCACTCAAAAAGTCAATGCCAGGTGACTGAGTGTCCATCCATCTTTCAGGTCAGGAACTTTTCCGGTCAGGAAACCAAACAAGATAACAACCCAGAAAACATACAAGATAGCATACAAGAAGCATACAAGAAAAGCATACAAGATAACGCCAAGTTCTTGAGTATTTGAGTCTAATGAGGTATATTGGACGGGAAAGTGAGGTGGATTCTGTGGAAGGCTATGTTCCACCTTTTTCCATCAATAATCAGATGCTGATGCTGGCTGCGCAGATCGCTGAAAAGACCGGAAAAATCAGCAGTGATCATTCCTTTGAGACAAAACCACATCTTCAGAGAAATAACCGGATCCGCTCCATCCACTCCTCTCTGGCGATTGAGGCAAACGCACTGTCTCTGGATGAAGTGAAAAGTGTCATCAATGGAAAGATGGTCATTGGACTTAAAAATGACATTCAGGAGGTAAAAAATGCCTGGCAGGTTTATACATTGCTGGGCTCGTTTAATCCTTATTCTGTGGATGATCTGAAGAAGCTTCATGGTGTCATGACATATCTGACCGTACAGGAATCCGGCATGTTTCGCACGCACAATGAAGGGGTATTCAATGGTGACCGGTGCATCTATATGGCGCCGCCGCCGCATCTTGTGCCGACTCAGATGCAATCTCTGTTTGACTGGATGAAACAGTCCAGGGAAGAAGTTCACCCGCTCATCCTTTCCTCTGTTTTTCACTATGAATTCGTATCTATTCATCCCTTCTCAGATGGAAATGGACGCATGGCCCGATTATGGCAGACAGCGCTTCTGACGGAATGGAATCCTGTCTTTCAGTATCTTCCGCTGGAAAGTCGTATCCATGAATTTCAGGATGACTATTATGAGGCCATCGCCAGATGCCACACGACAGGAAATTCAGATGCGTTTATTGCGTTTATGCTGGATAAGATTAATCTGACGCTGGACTGGGCGCTTGAGCAGGTATCCGAAAAAGATCTCTGCCTGCCGGCTGAAGTACAGCGACTGATGGATGTCATGAAGGAAGGTATTTCCTATTCAGGTGTAAAGCTTATGGAAAAGCTGTCCCTGAAATCCAGAGTTAACTTCAGAAAACGATATCTGTTGCCGGCACTTAAACAGGGGCTTATTGACATGAGCAATCCGGATAAACCAACCAGCAGAAATCAAACGTACATGAAGAAGTAACACAAACTCTTTTAGCCGCCCCGAGGGCGGCTTCTTTGATGCCCGCGGTCCTGTGGCAGACAGAATGTAGACGAACCGGACTGCTTTGGCTATAATAAACGGGAATATTCACCGGAACCGTCAAAATTGGGCTGACGCGCAGCGTCATTCTGCCAAACAGGTGTACCGGAGATGCATCAATGCCGAAAGATCAGGTTGCGTTCCATAAAGAATTGGGCTGACGCGCAACGTCATTCTGCCAAATTGGTGTACCGGAGATGCATCAATGCCGAAAGCTCAGGTATTGTCCTTAAAGAACCGGGCCAATGCGCAGCGTCGTTTTGTCAGGGAGGAGCACCGGTAAAGCAGCTTTGGCTTAAAAAGGAGGCTGAAAGTGAACGACTATCAGTTTGATACGACAACAATTCGGGAGAATTGTGAAGCGTTCTATGCCCTGTATCGTTTCACGGAGGGCGGGGTTCGCCAGATGTGTGAACTGAAACTGATTCATACCCGGGCTGTGGCGCAGAACTGTCTTGAAATTACGGACGGATTGGGACTGAGTGATTATGACAGGGACATGGCCTGGGTAATCGGTCAGTTACACGACTTTGCCCGTTTCGGGCAGGCGGTTGTAACCCATAGCCTGGATGATTCGGCGCAGTTTAATCATGCGCAGCTTGGCGCGCGGCTGTTGTTCACTCATGGGCTGATCAGGGACATCATCCCGGATTATGATCAGATCTGTCCGGAGGATCAGCGGGTCATGGAAATGGCGGTGCTCCATCACAGTGATCTTCAGCTTCCGGATGACCTGACCGCGCGGGAGAGGCTGTTTTGCCGGATCATACGCGAAGCGGACCAGCTGGATATCTTTCGGACAATTGTGGAAAGCGGCTGGGAGATCAATTACGGATGTACCCGGGCAGAATTGCTGGCCGGGGAGATATCACCGGCCATTGAGGCGGCCTTTTACCGGCATACACTGGCGGATTATTCCATGCGTGTAACCCCGGCAGATTTTCACATGGCCCATATTGCACTGTGCTTTGGTCTTGAATCTGCCTCCGCCCGCCGGAGTGCGGCGGAGCAGGGGTACCTGCAGAGGATGATGGAGATCCGGTTTATAAGGCCGGATGTCCAGAAACGATACGCAGGAATGAAGGCGGAGGTTGAGGCGTTTCTGCGGGAGGATCAGTGAGTTCTTTTGTGGATTGATTCATTCCGTGCATCAAGGGTATAATTCAATGGCCTGCTCAATAAGAGTAACGGAATGCAGCGGAGCCCAAAGACCAAGCCGCTGTTCAACAACAGAAAGATTAAAACCGGGAGGAATGGGAAGTTGGTTTGCAAATCGATTCTGGACGCGGTAGGAAATACGCCGCTGGTCCGACTTAACAGGCTGCCGGAGGAAGGCAGTGCAGAGATCCTCGTGAAAGTGGAATCGCTGAATGTGGGCGGATCCATAAAAACCCGTACCGCACTGAATATGATTCTCAGGGCGGAACAGGAGGGCCTGATCAATTCAGACAGCATTATCGTAGAGCCCACCAGCGGGAACCAGGGCATCGGGCTGGCACTGGTGGGTGCGGTTCGGGGATATCGGACGATTATCGTGATGCCGGATTCGGTCAGTGAGGAAAGACGCAAGCTGATCCGTCATTACGGCGCGGAGGTGAAACTCATTCATGACGCGGGCGACATCGGGAAATGCATGGAAGAGTGCCTTCAGGCTGCGCAGAACATGAAGAAAAAGAATCCGAAGGTGTTTATTCCCCAGCAGTTCGAGAATCCGAACAACACGCTGGCACACAAGAATCATACGGCGCTGGAGATCATCGCGCAGGCAGAGCGCCGTATCGACGGTTTCTGCAGCGGAATCGGAACCGGAGGAACGCTGACGGGCATCGGAGAGGTGCTGAAGGAAAAGTATCCGGAAATAGAAATCTGGGCGGTTGAACCGGAGAACGCGGCGATCCTGGCCGGGGGAACCATTGGAACACACATGCAGATGGGAATCGGAGACGGGATCATTCCGGACATTCTCAACCGGGAAATCTATGATCACATTTATGTGGTGACGGATCAGGAAGCCATCACCACGGCCAGGCGGCTGGCCGTTGAGGAGGGTCTTGCCTGCGGCATTTCCAGCGGGACCAATGTGGCCGCGGCGCTGAAACTGGCCAAAAAGCTCGGACCGGGGAAAACGGTCGTCACCGTGCTGCCGGATACGGCGGAGCGGTATTATTCCACACCGCTTTTTGGTGCGTAAAGGCCGGACAGATCCCTGGCCATGGCCTGCGTAGGGTGAGGACAGACCGGATGAAAAGAAACAATCATAAACGGAATAGGAAAGAGCATGCTACTGTTTTTTGATATTGATGGAACCATTTTTGACGATCAGCGTCGTCTGCCGGAAAGCGTGAAACCGGCAATGGAAAAGGCACGCAGCAACGGACATCGCCTGATCGTCAACACAGGCCGTACCCTTTGCAATATGGACCGGCGGCTGGATGATTTTCCGCTGGACGGTTGGATTATGGGCTGCGGAACACGCGTGATCTATCAGGGGGAGACGCTGACCAGCATGGAGTACAGCCTGGAAAAATCGCTGGCCCTGATGAACCTGAATGCGGAAATGAAGCTGCGGATCGTCTATGAGTGCGACACGGCGATCTATTTTGATCCGCGGATTCCGGATGACCGGGACATGCGGGCTTTCCGGGATTTTGCGCAGCAGCACGGCATCGCGCGCACGATCCGCAGAGATGATCCGGAATTCAGAATTGTGAAGATGTTCTGTTTTGCGGATGAGGAAACCATTCGGGAACTGGAGGAGCGGACAAAAACGCTCGGGATGCCGTATACAGCCATTGACCGCGGTTCCGGTGCCTGGGAAATTGTTCCGGTCGGCTATTCAAAAGGGACGGGCATTGACTTCCTCCGAAAGAAATTGGGGCTGAGCCGTGAGGAATGTTTTGCCTTTGGGGACAGCAGAAATGACCTGCCCATGTTCAGGCATGCGGGGCATAGCATTGCCATGGGAAATGCGTCAGATGACGTGAAAGCGGTCTGCACCTATGTAACGGCCCGCCCGGAGGAGGACGGGATTGAAAAAGCAATGAGGCATTTTTCGCTCATCGGATGAATCCATGCAAGAGGACATCAGTCCGGATTTTGCAGCTTCGGATGCCCGGGTGAACAATGACCAGTTTCAGTCTGCCGGGAAACGGGAATCGAGAGGCATTTGAGACCGTCCGGAAAGGGGAAAGACAGTGGATAACAGGACAAATACAGAGCGGATCAGGTACTATGAAGAGCTGATGCAGAAGGCAGAGCAGGCCCTGGGCGCGGCAGAACAGGCGGCAGAGCTTCTCCGTGAACTGGCGGCGTATTATACAGGCCCGAAATGGAAAGAAGACTTTGCGGCGGATGAGGCAGGACAACTGCCGGCTGACCTGAAACGGGGCGTGCTTTCGGAGGATGGAATTTATAACCTCCTGGAACGCGGCAGAGAGATTGGCCGGGAACTGGGCAAAGCGGTGGATGAGGAGTCGGTGACATGCTGAAAAACGTTATCTGGGATCTGGACGGAACGCTGCTGGATTCCTATGGATCCATTGTGCAGAGTCTTGTGACAATTGCCCGGAATACCGGGGTGAATGATTCGCAGAAGGATATCCTGAAGGCCGTTAAGCTGGGGGCGGTGTCCGCTTATCTTCGGGAACTGGCCGCAAGGTGCGGGCTTGATTACAGTCAGCTTTACCAGCGGTACCGGGAGATCAGCCATGATCGCCTGGAGGAAATTGCCCTGATCCCCGGTGCCATCCGAACACTGGAAGAATTAAAGCGTGCAGGCGCTGTCCATTTTGTCTATACCCATCGCGGGAAATCCACGGGGCCGCTGCTTGAGCGCCTTGGAATCACCGGATATTTCAGAGAAATTGTCACCTTTGTGAATGGCTTTAAGCCGAAGCCATCCGGTGAAGGGGTCCGGTATCTTGTTGAGAAATATGCGCTTGATCGGAACCGTACGGCCTATGTGGGTGACCGGGCATTGGATGTCCTGTGCGCCAGAGATGCAGGTGTTAAGGCCATCCTTTTCTGCCCGAAAGATTCTTGCGTCGCACCAACCGGACAGGAAGATCTCGTGATTGAGCGCCTTGAAGAACTAATTGACAGAGTGGCTGAAAACCGTTCCTGACATTCTCTTTAGTGAGCATATCATCGTGCAGGGGAGGCACACAGACTGAATCTGTGAAAAAAACGATTGTGGGAGAACGGAGATGGACATTGATATTTTATTGATGCTGCAGAATTTTCGTGCGGTCATTCAGGACGCACTCACGCCGTTTATGGAGAAGATTTCATTTTTTGCTGTCTACTATCTTCTCATCATCCCCGCTTTCCTGTACTGGTGCGTGGATAAGCGGACAGGCGTGTATACCTTTGCGGCGTACACAGCCGGGAATGCCATTAACTCAGCGGTAAAACTGACCGTCTGCGCGCCGCGGCCCTGGATCAGGGATGCGCGGATTCAGCCCGCCGGAGACTCGATTCGTACAGCCCCGGGTATTCGTATCCCAGCGGTCACAGCGTGACTGCAGCGACACTCTATGGCAGCATGGCCGTGTGTGCGCGGAAAATGATGCGGTGGATATCGGTTCTTTGCGTGATCCTGATTCTTCTGACCGGCTTCTCCCGAAACTATCTTGGCGTGCATACACCGCAGGATGTGCTGGTCGGTCTCACGGAAGGTGCCCTGATGCTTTGGGGGTGTCCGCCGTGTTTAAATACATCGCCAACCATCCTGAGAAGGAAAACTGAATTCTTGCGGCGGGAATCCTGATTGGTCTGGCACTGCTGTCTATATCACGGTCAAACCCTATCCGGTCATTGAAAATGTCGATCCGGAGAAAATGAAAAGGGACGGATACGGGGATGTCGGACGATGGATTGCTTTCTGTCTGGGAAGAATGATTGAGCAGAAGTGGATCCGGTTTGAACCAGTGTCCTCTAAACGCTGCCTGGCTGCGGGGCTTGTGGGATCCGTCGTCGTTTACTTTATGCTTGAAACCATGTCGCCGCCCATGATCTCCCTGCTGGGAGCCCACTGGGGAACCTTTGCGGCTAATATGGTGGTATTCCTGTTTATTCTGTCGGTCTGGCTGCTGGTCCTGAAAGCGGTACAGAAAAACGAACATGAACAGAGGCAGCCGGATGAACACCGAAGGAGAAAATGATCGTTGCAGACGTGCCCGGTGCCTGCGGCAGACAGGCCTCGGCTGACCGTCTGTGTTGCGTTTTGGCAGTTCTTTACAAAACGCTGTGACCGTTGTGCGCTGTTCCAGCCGGGAGGCGGAGGATGAGGTGAAGGAGGCCGCCCGGCTGACCATGACCGAGGCGGATGCAGCCTTTTCCGAGACCGGCCATACCTGGCAAAAGCGGTTTGCCGGCCTTCCGGCTTGCGCCCCGGATGGGCGGGACAGTGAATATCCCCTGCTGGAGGCAGTGCCTGAGGGCTATATCGACCCCATTATCCTGAGAGAAAATGAGCAGGACACGGATACCGGGCCTTTCATCCATGTCAGCTTCGAGGTGTATAACTATCAGAAGCAATGAACGGCTAAAGAAAAACCTCCTGTATGGTACAGGAGGTTTTTGTATGTGCAGGGCCCGTTCGCGGGGTGAAATGCCATCGCTTCCGGACAGGTCCTTTCAGTTCAGGTAGATCAGAACGCAGTTGCTGTTAAACGTATTGAAATACTTTATCTCATTGGCAAGTCCCGCCACAATCTGAAGACCTTGCGGCGCTTCTTTCCATTTTCTCTTGATGTAGTGCATGGGATCGAATTTGTGGCAGTAATCCCTCAGACTCAGACAGATTCTGCCATTGTTGACAAACAGACGGTAATCCACACATATGGCCCCCGGCTTGCGGGGCTTTCCGTTTTGAATGATATATCCGGCCATTTCCTCGACAAACAGTCCCATTAACTGGGATTCTTTCTCATCGAGCCCATGTTTCCGGCAGAAGAGGATCGCCTCATCCCGTTCCTGCATGACATCTTCCATGCTGTACAGATGCACATCCCGGCTGTCCTCCTCATTGCCACCAAAGTCTTTGGGCAGGAACATGAAGTCCTCTGTGTCCCGCGGGAAGCGCCGGCAGTGGATACAGATCAGAATGAACAGCATAATGGCCAGCAGCAGTTTCCTGACGGCGATGGAGGCCATGATTCCCTTCGTTCCGAAAAATCTGCCCATCACAAACGCTACCAGTACCGGGATGAAAAAGCGCTCGCCAAAGCCCAGGAAGTTGACAATTCCATGGTTTCCGATGCCCTGGAGATAATTCTGAAAGCCGATCAGGATCGTGTCCAGAACCAGACCCAGCGCCATACACCGGATGGCAAAGGTCGCCAGGTCAATTGCCTCAGGGTCATCCATATAAAAGTGCGCGACCACTCTGGCAAAGATATAGCTGATCAGGCCGGCAATTCCTGCCAGTTTAATGCCTGTTTTCAGCGAGGTAATAAAGAGCCGTTTCAGTCCTTTCCGGTCATTTGCTCCGTAATAAATGCCGGTCATGGTCAGCAGAGCCTTTCCCACACCGGTGCTGATGCAGAACAGCAGGCTGTTCAGATCATTCTGTACGCCGCGCGCGGCGATGGCGGCGGTGGTAAGCGCGATGGCCAGGTTCATCCGGTTAATCAGCAGATCGCGCAGAACGGTGGCCAGCTTTCGGACAAAGCTGGGGGAACCGGCACGCGCCATCTCGGCCAGGTGATGGACCTGCACGGACCGCAGCGAAAAACGGAGTGTCCCGTTTCCGGTGAAAAAATGGCTCGACACCAGCAGAAGCTGAAGCAGATAGGAAATTGAAGTGACCATCCCCATTCCAAAGCTGCCGCCTTTAATGACCAGCACGTTGAGCAGGTCCCCGAGGATATTCGAAACACACAGTACAATGGCCGACAGGCTGAAGAGATTCTGGCCGCCGTCCATGACAACCATGGGACCCAACAGCTGGATGGTCATCAGAGCCGGGATTCCGAACATGTATCCGTGAAGATAGCCGAGCATCTCCGGATAGATTTCAGCATGTTTTGTCATGGAAATGCCGCAGATCGAAAACAGCTGACGGGGGAATGCCATACTGGCCAGCAATACCAGGACAGAGAGGCCGATGAGAGCGACAACAGAGATGGAAAAGACCGAATCCGACTCTTCTTTTTTTCCGGTCCCGATGAGCCGGGAGGTAACTACCTGACAGCCGGTGCTGATAAAGCCTGCCAGCATGGTCAGGGCACTTGAAAACGGCCCCAGCAGTGAGATGGCTGAATAGGTATTTGTTCCCAGAAAGCGGCTGGCAATAATCCCGTCTACAGTGTGCGCGACAACACCGGCTGCCGCCGTGAAGATCATCGCAATACACGCTGAGAAAAACATGCTTGAAATAATGTCACTTCTCGGTTTTAACTTTTCCTGCATGGATCTTCCTCCCATTTCATGTCAAAGGCGGATGCAATTTCCTGCCGTACCTTTTCGCTGTATCCGGCAAAACGGTTTCCGAACGTCCGCTCAAACCAAAGCATCTGCGTGGCCTGCACCGGCATCGTGGTTTCCGCAACAGGTGCATGTTGCAGAGCCCGGCCGATTTCCGCCAGGATCCCGTCCATTTCTTCTGCTTTTTCCAGTTCCTCATCCGGCAGCTCTGTCCGTGTTTTTCCTGAAATGTGTTCATTGATTACGCCCTGACGATTCCCCGCCTGAACCAGTTCAAAAGAAATCGGCGTGGAAATCCCTGCCGCGAGTGCCGTGCGCGCACACCATTTTTGAGTCCCCTGTCTGTGCGGTTCCTGTCGGATAATTGCCGGATCTGTCCATTTCAGATGATTTTTGTGATGTTTTTAAAGTATTTTAATCGATTCAACGAAGAATGACAACAGAAAAAAGCGCCTGCCTTATGCAGCCGGATCTATGGATTCCGGTGTTCATCCCTGATGCACGGCCGCTGTGCGGCAAAACCCTTTCCGGATATCATGGAGAGTCAGTTGCCTGACAATAAACCGGCGGTTGACGGAAATACTCCTATATGGTAGAATGTCAAAGCACTACTATATAGGAGCTTTTTGGTGATGAAAAATAATGGCGGTTTTCTGGTTACGAAGATCAAGCAGCTTGGTGACCGGCTTTTTGAAAAAGTGCTGGCCCAAAAAGGAATAGATGCGTTCAATGGGGCGCAGGGACGGATTCTGTATGTCCTCTGGCAGCAGGACGGCGTGCCGATCAGGACAATTTCCGAGCAGTGCGGTCTGGCCATTACCTCCCTGACGACGATGCTGGAACGCATGGAACGGCAGGGGCTGATCCGCAGAGAAGCAGACAGCCGGGATAAGCGGAAAACACTGCTTTACCTGACGGAAAAGTCAAGGGCGCTGCGGGCGGATTACGAGGCCGTGTCAGAGCAGATGAGCAAACTGTACTACAAGGGGTTTACGGAGGATGAAATTACCCGGTTTGAGGGGTATCTGGAGCGAATTCAGCAGAATCTGGAGGAAAAACTGAAGGCATGAGCAGATGTATCAAGGATCTGATTCAGAACATGAATCTGGTGATCGGCTGTTCCGTCGGCTGCGCGTACTGCTATGCACGGAACAATGTGAGACGGTTTCACATTACCGATGATTTTTCGGTGCCCGAGTTTTTTGAGGGCAAGCTGCGGATGATGGACAAGCCCCGTCCGCAGAATTTTCTGCTGACCGGCATGAGCGATCTCTCCGGCTGGCAGCCGGCGTGGCGAGAAAAGGTCTTTGAGAAAATACGGATGAATCCGCAGCATCAGTTTCTCTTTCTCACCAAGCGTCCGGATCTGCTCAGCTTCAGCACGGACCTTGACAACGCCTGGTTCGGCGTGACGGTCACCGGAAAGGGGGATCTCTGGCGGATTGATGCCCTCCGGGCACAGGTGCAGGCAAAACATTACCATGTGACCTTTGAGCCGCTGTTTGATGATCCCGGCCGGGTGAACCTGTCCGGCATGGGCTGGATCGTCGTGGGGACGATGACCGGCCCACAGAGCCGGAAGGTGCATACAGATCCCGCCTGTGCCCGTTCCCTGACGGAACAGGCACATCAGGGCGGCATCCCGGTCTTCTTTAAAGAGGATCTTGTCCCGATCATGGGCGAGGAACAGATGATTCAGGAACTGCCGAAAGCATTCAATGATGTATTGGAGGAACAGAACGCATGGAACAGCCGGAAATCAAAATAGGATTTGTACAGACGAAGAGTGTGATGACCAAATCAAACGGGCCGCTGGGCGGGTATTCGGTCAATCCGTATGTGGGCTGCCCGCATGCCTGTAAATACTGCTATGCCAGCTTTATGAAGCGGTTCACCGGGCATACGGAGGACTGGGGAACCTTCATGGACGTGAAAGAATGGCCGGCAATCACCAATCCGCGGAAGTATGCCGGGCAGAGGGTCATTATCGGAACGGTGACGGATGGATACAACCCGCTGGAGGAGAAATTCGGGAAAACCCGTCTTCTTCTTGAGCAGCTCAAAGACAGCGGGGCAGACATCCTGATCTGCACCAAGTCGGATCTTGTTCTGCGGGATATGGATCTGCTGATGGACATCAACAGGCAAAACCGCCTGACGGTTTCCTGGTCAGTGAATACGCTTGATGAGGAATTCAAAAATGACATGGACTGTGCCGTCAGCATCGAAAGGCGGCTGGCAGCCATGAAACAGGTCTACGACGCGGGCATCCGCACGGTATGCTTTATCTCGCCCGTGTTTCCCGGCATTACGGACATCGAAGCGATTTTTATGCGGGCAAGGGAGCAGTGCGACCTGATCTGGCTTGAGAACCTGAATCTGCGCGGCGGCTTCAAAACAGGAATCATGAATTACATCCGCGAAAAACATCCGGACCTGGTTCCCCTCTATGAGGAAATCTACACAAAGCGCAACCGGAGCTATTTTGAAGGCCTCGAAAAGAAAGCGAAAGAAATGGCAGACAAGTATCAGTGCCGGTTCATTGACAACGAGACGCCCTATGAGCGTGTGCCTAAGGGACATCCCACCATTGTGGACTATTTCTATCACGAGGAGGTTCGCGGGACAGACAACAGCGGAGTGCGCCATAAGGGATGAGCGGCCGCGCCTTCCATATGACCACCGTCGGATCTCCCGGCACCGCTGCATTTCCGGTTTTCATACCCGGCGATACTGCGTGTCGGCCCTGCTCTATGACCGCAGCCCGGTCTTTCGGCACCGCTGCATTTCTGGTTTTCATGTCTAACCCAACGACACTGCGTGTCGGCCCTGCTTTATGACCGCAGCCAGGTCATTCGGCACCGCTGCATTTCTGGTGTTCGTACCTGATCAATCGACACTGCGTGTCGGCCCACTTTTCTCATTGTGATTTCAGGTTGTTGGAGCTATAATGAACGCCGGCGGCAAACTGATTTTGCAATTGGAGTGGATACCATGGAGAAAAACATCAGACTGACGATGCTCGGGACCGGCAGTGCACTGGTGACCGAGTGTTACAATACATGCTTTCTGCTGGACGATGACGGTCAGCTGTTCCTGACGGATGGCGGCGGAGGAAATACCATCATGCATCAGATCCGGGCGGCCGGCTATGACTGGATGGACATCCGGCATATCTTTGTGACCCATCGGCATCTGGATCACCTGATGGGAATCGTCTGGCTGATTCGGTCGATTTGCCGGTCTATGGCACAGGGCGAATATCCGGGAGAGGCGTTTGTTTATTCGCACAAGGAAGTGATCGGGCTGATTCGGGAGCT
Source organism: Clostridia bacterium (assembly GCA_017626895.1). GTDB lineage: Bacteria > Bacillota > Clostridia > Christensenellales > Aristaeellaceae > Ventricola. The sequence goes on from JAGAHV010000157.1 coordinate 17,280, forward strand.
GGCTGAAAAGCTGTATAAGAAAAAAGAAGCAGCGCAGATCGATCAGCGTCTGCACCTGGTCAAAGTCGCGGACGGGGAGACACGGACGATTATCGGTCATCCTTTCACTTTCTTTGACATGCATTCCACCAAGGAAAAGCAGTTTGGCTACCGGATGGAATATGAGGATGGAAAGAGACTGATATGCTGCGGCGATGAGCCTCTGAATTCAGAGGTGGAGTCATATGCATATGAGAGTGACTGGCTGCTCCATGAAACGTTCTGTCTGCATTCACAGGCGGCTCTCTTTGATCCCACTGAAAAGAATCATTCGACGGTGCGGAATGTCTGCATGCTGGGTGAACGGCTGGGAGTTAAAAATCTGCTTCTGTACCATACGGAGGACAATATTCTTCCGAGAAGGAAAGAACTGTACCGGCAGGAGGGCAGCCAGTATTATCACGGCAACCTCTGGATTCCGGATGATCTGGAATCGATTCCTCTGGAGGCCCAATGATGAAAAACCGGGATCTGTGACAGTCACCGGATTGAAAATGTTCAAACAGGGAGTCCTGGCCGTGCTTTTTGCTGATGCACGGCCGGGACTCTTTTCAGTTTTCAGGCGTTGCGATCCCAATCTGTCCATTTTCCCGCCGTATCTTGCCGTACTTGAGCGGTATAGGTGTGAACAGTCCCCCCTGAAATGCGCACCCATGGCCGTAAAAAAGTATTTGCGAATGGCAGTGAATCGTTTATAATGTAAATCGATATGAAGATATAGAATCACTGAAGGAGCCGCCTTGCCGCGGATGGCTGTCTGGGCGACTTGGGTGAATATGTGGGACGTGAACTGGTAGAGGTGACACGGGAGGTGTTGCCGCTTTCCCGCAAACGGGAGGACACCTTTCTGGGTGGTCTGTCCATGGGCGGGTTCGGTGCCTGCCGGAATGCGCTCAAATACTGGAAGACCTTCGGAAAAGCGGCGGTTCTTTCGGGGGCGCTGCATGTTTACGAATATCCTGACGACTGGGTGGAAACCCAGGGAAATACCATTGGGGAAGTCAGAAACTTTGGCAATCTGGAGGAAACAAGAAATACGGACCGGAATCTCCGTTATCTGATCTGGGAGATACAAAATGATCCGGAGGGCCGTTTCCCTGCGTTCTATATTGCCTGCGGCCTTCAGGATTCGCTGCTGGAGGCGAACCGCTCGATGGCAAAGGCCCTCCGTGATGCCGGAACGGAGGTCGTGTATGAGGAGGGAGAGGGCGGTCATGACTGGGATTTCTGGGATGCCTATATCCAGCGCGTGCTGAAGTGGCTGGGCTATTCAGGTGTCAGGAAAACGGAAAACGCCGGCTAATGTTCAGGCGCGTGCGGGATTGGCTTTGAACCGAGCCGGTGATCCCCGGGACTGACGCGGCGCAAATGCTGCCGGAACGGAATGAGGAACAGGGACACAACTGCGGAAACCGGCGGCTGAAAACAGAGATGAACGGATTGCCGGCTTCAACGCAGAGATGGAAAAAATCAGGAAGAATGACCAGCTGACGCCATGGGAACAGATCACGGCGGCAATTGGCTGTGCGGTGTTCGATCCTGCCTCGGATACCGATACAGAGGATGTTTTCAGGCGGGCGGATTCAATCATGTATGCGAACAAGAAACGCATGAAATCAGGAAAAGCATAAGGAACAGATACCGACAGGAGCGGCCCTGTCGCGAAACGACAGTTAAGTCAAATCCAGGCCTCATGCAATGTTGCTCTGGCAAATGACAACTGTGTGGCCTGCAAAGGAATGGGGGTGAATGAATGGAAAAAGAGATCCGTGAGTATCTGGCACGAACAAAGGAAATACGGACGCTGTCCTCCCCATTCCTGAAGGATGTGCATAAACCGGAGGATTACAGCCGCATCCTGCGGGAGAATTTTGCCAGGATCGGTACACTGGCTGCAGAGAACCGGGAAATGATCATCCGGGTGATGGAGCCGATGCTCAGGGCAGGGGAGTCCGTGGAGGAACCCGTTGTCAGGCTCCTGGATGATCTGATGAGCGGCCTTTATGATGCGTACAGACTGGAAAACATCGACTCGTCCCTGGCGGATTTGATTTCTGAACGCCTGATGGAGTGTGCCGAAGCCGGCACGGACCGGGCGGCCCTGATCCGCCAGATGGACACCCGCATGGATGCGATATACGCGATGCTGGTCAAGACCCGCCGCATTATGACGAAACCGGAAATGGCGCTTGATTATCAGCAGAAGGGTGTTTCCCTCTCGTTAAAGTTTCGGAATCTCCTGACAAAAGAGCAGATGAAAAAACTGCCGGATAATGAGAGCCGCCTGACCGTGCTGACCGATGCCAGATACAGCCACTGTTTCCGGGAAATGGTCGGAACGCTTTCCGGCGGGAAGGATCACGGCATTCAGAATCTTCTGGAGATGCTTGAACTGGAAAAGGATGAGGAAATCCGGGCACTGGTGCCTGAATACGACTGGGTATATCATCGTCTCCGCACACTTGAATACATCGGGATGCTGACGGAATACGGAAACAGCGCCATGATCTCGCCGGAGGAGGCGGTGAAGATCCGTCCCTATGTGCAGCAGCTGAGGGCGGAATGGGAGCAGTATCCGGAGACCGGCCGGCGGGTCATCTCCGAGGACAGACTCCGGCTGGTGGAAATCCGTGCGGATTATTATGCCGGAATGATGGACAGAGAGGCCTGCCTTTCGGCGCTGTATCAGCTGTATCTGACCCGGAAGGAGAGCGGCAGCGATACGGCCTGCCTGGAGATTCCCCTTGAGTATATGCTGATTCTCGGAAACCCGGTTCCAGAAAATGTTCCCGACAGCGGCAATGCACAGCCGGGACTGACGGAGGAGCATATTGGTCGGCTTACAGAGATGTACCGCAGCCTGATGGAATACCTTCTTCACCTGCACAGCAGCGGAACTGATCTCACCGTTCTTGAGATCGTCAGCTTTTTGCTGATCCGTTACATTGAGGTGCCGGAAATCCCCTTTGAGCAGATGAGTCTTACCTGCATGCTGGCGCTCCATCCGCCGACCTACCTGCATTCAAACATGGTGGCGGATATTACAAAGTGTCTCACGGAACACCTGCTCTCCCAGGAGCCTGAGCGCTTCATTGGTTTCCTGAACTGCCGGACAAAAGAGGAGGTACTTGAAAAGCGGGAGGAGATCCTTTCATTTGCCTATCATGCGGCTTTATGTCATGATGTGGGCAAGCTTCCCATGATTGATACGGTTTTTGTCTGTGAGCGGCAGCTCTCTGACCTGGAGTTCGGAATCATCCGGGAACATCCGGAGCTGGGCAGGATCATGCTGGAGAGAAATGCATCCACGAAGGCGTATAGTCCGATTGCACTGGGCCATCACCGCTGGTATAACAACCAGGGCGGGTATCCCCGAAGCTGCGACCTTGATGCGCTTCCGGAACGGACAATCATCGACATTGTATCCTGCGCCGACTGTATGGACGCCGCCACGGATTCTGTCGGACGCAGCTATAACCGGGGCAAAACGCTGGATGAATACCTTGAGGAATTCAGAAATGAGCAGGGAACACGATATGCGCCATACCTGGCAGACCTGATGGACCGTCCGGAGGTGTACAAAGACCTTTGCCATCTGTTTGAAACCGTTCGGGAGGAACATTACCGAAAAACCTACGAGCGATTCTTCTGAATGGATGAGAAGACGGAGTGCCGATGGCCCTGAGCAGGTTATGGAGAACCAGAGAGCACCTGTCTGTACAGTGTCAAGTGAATTTTGTCCTGAATCTGTACGGACAGGTGTTTTTTCGTTCCCGGTCCGGAGGTGTACAAAGACCTTTGCCATCTGTTTGAAACCGTTCGGGAGGAACATTACCGAAAAAACCTGCGAGCGATTCTTCTGAATGGATGAGAAGACGGAGGGCCCAGAGCAGGTTATGGAGAGCCAGAGAGCACCTGTCTGTACAGTGTCAAGTGAATTTTGTCCTGAATCTGTACGTACAGGTGCTTTTCGGTCCCGGCCGGGAACCTTTTTCACCTGTACGGGCATCGGACGGCATCTTCCATGTGATCAGGCGGCCTGAAATAACAAACAGTCGGATAGATTCTTTGAAAGGCATCCGGCATCCGGAAACGGACTGTATTTCGGATTTTTCTTGCTCATCGAAATCATGTATGATATAATTCAGCTGTGCCATAGGAAAGGGGATGATGAGTATGGCCAGATTTGTTCCGAAGAACAAGCTCAGCAGGAAAGCGCAGAAGGAATTGAACCGTCAGGGACGGGTCATGTGGGATGTCAGTCCTGTCACCAAGATCGTTGAAAACAGGAAGCTGTATAAACGGAAGAAAAACGCTCGCAACCGGTATGATGACTACGGTGCGGGCGTTTATTATTTATCCTTTTAGTTATCATTTGCCGGAGCGTGCTGAAGGG
>JAGAHV010000003.1:0-9686 GCA_017626895.1 Clostridia bacterium
AAAACGCCGTATGTCATCCGGCGTCAGATTGACGCAGTGGACGGCCAGCATGCGGTCGGTCAGGAACCCGATCTCCTCCAGCAGATCGACAATGTCTTTTCCGTAATAACGGAAGCACATCTCATTGTCCACTTCCGTTTCCTTGAGATGCATGGAATAGCGGATATGCTCGCTCTGACAATACTCCAGCATGGTCAGATAGCCCTGCTTTGTCGTAGACCAGGTGACATCCGGGCCTGTCCAGATGGTGAACATGTCATCCTCATGATACCGCTTTTTCAGTGCCGCCACTTCGCGCATGGCCCTGTCTGCCGGCTCGATAAATTCCGTCGGCATCCCGTATTCCTCACCGGTATCCTGGAAGACCCGGATAAAGACGCTGCGAATGCCGGTCGACTGCATTCCCTCAATACAGGCATGCGCCAGTTCCGCGTCCTGATTCGTATAGAAAAACTCACAGATGGAGGTGCAGCCGCTCTTCAGTGCTTCCATACAGGCGAGCTGTGCCGCCAGCTTATGCTGGTTCGGGGTCATGATCCTGCCGTAGGGCAGTGCGGACAGGTTCAGCCATTGGATCAGCCGGTGATCCGCCCCCAGCCCTTTCAGAAGGGACTGGAAAATATGGATATGGGTATCAATGAAACCCGGAAACAGAGCCATGCCCGCGGCGTCGATTTCCCGATCCGCTTTTGCGCTCTCAGGGGGTTCTCCCTGTCCGATCCAGGCGATGGTATCTCCCTTTATGGCGAGGGTTCCATGGTCGATCACCCGGTTCTGATCATCCATCGTATGGATTTCAGCGTTTCGTATGACCAGATCATATGTTTTCATCTCTCCGGAAATCTCCCTGTTTAAATAATCTGTTTTCAGCTGTGCCTCCCCTGCGATGGCAGCGGGTGCACCTTGCCTTAAAGATGCAAAACAATCGATGCAGTAATCCGGTTTGACTCGCTCTCATAGAGAATGCACTTTTTAAAAGGGTTGCCGAAGGGAAAATCAACCAACAGTTTACAGTGTCTCCGATTCGCTATATCAATCATATGTTCAAGTGGGCCTGATACAATTTTCGTATATCGTAAGGAATCATCCATGTCGGACAGATGTTTGAGGAACTGTTGGCATTTTTCAAGCGTCGTGAAAGCCATCAGATCGCCCTTATAGGACAAAATCCCTTCAATTTCCTTTACAATCTTTGGCTGTCCGATCGGTACTGCAGAGAAAATATCTCCTGAATTCAGGATCTCCTGAATCTTGTCCCAGTCCTTTTGATTTCGGAAATCCTTATCGAGAAGATCATCCAGGATGGAAAGGTCCTTATCCGGTATCAGATGAAGATTCGGATTCTCGGCTGCCTGTCTGTTAAATGTATCCGCATCCACTGTCGATGACTCTTCCATCATGAGGGGCATCATCACTTCGATCATAAGGTCTTGCTGCCTGTCTGTCGTTGCGTCCTGTTTGGGCGGCAGACGCCGGATGATGTTATTATACCTTTTGGCGATGTCATAGATCTGGTGTACCAGCTGCTGTGCATTCCCATCTAACCGATCCCAAATATCCGGCACTACCTGCAGGGTGCTGTCATAGACAATACATCCGTTGTAGGGAACGAGTGATGTATTGACGAGACAGGGAAGGATAGTCGGGGGCAGCATCGTGAAAATCTTATTTGTAATTCCGCGGACAAGATAGACTTTTCCGGTTGCGGCAGAAATGAAAATCGCTCCCGTATTTGTGGCTCGTTCAACGAAGAACGGACCGATCGCATAATTCTCCCGCCAATCGGCGAGTATTTGTCTCGCCTGGTCCGGGATCTCAGTTCCTTTTTCAGCAAGGTACTGATCAATCCGTTCAGGATGCTGCCAAATGAAACTGAGCGTCAGGCTTTCCATTTTCATTGGAACATCTGCGGGATTCCCATCGGCCAGAGCATCCTTCAGTATGCTTTTTACATCTTCCAATTTGTGTGCCCAGTCAAGAAAGGGCGTCAGAATTTCATAGAAACGATCGGCATCTTTTTGCAGCATGTTTTCGTTCCTCCTCCTCGATGTTGGTCTATCGCCAGAACAGCTTTTGTCCAGGCCCAAATTTGACTGACTGTCGCTGCGCGACAGGGCCTCTCCTTCGGGATTCAGGGTTGGTTCTGTCTGAGCCGCTGCGCAATGGCTGTTGTATCAGCTGCTGCCTGTTCTTCAGGCTGAGTGCTTTTCCGGTTCGCCGTTCTCAGAATCTGGTTTCAGGACTGTCATGCACCGGAATGACAGCCGGTCTGCTTTGTTCTAGCGACGCAAAATAAAGGCTGCGGATATCTTCTGCTTGTCGCTTTCATAGACAAGACATTTCTGAAAAACGTCTCTGACTGGGATGTCAATCACCATTCTTTGTTGTGTCTGATTTGCTATATCCATCGCATAGTCAAAAGGGAATGATGCAAAATTCACATACCGGATGGATTTATCTGTTTCGTGCAGAAAATCGATGAACTTCTTGCATTTTTCAAGCGTTGTAAAAACCATGAGCTCGCCTTTATGGCAGAGTATCCCCTCAACCTCCGTTATACTCTTCGAACATCCAATCAGCACCGCTGAGAAAACATCCCCTGAGTACAGAATTTCAAGAATGGTGTCCCACTCTTTCGAAGTTCGGTGAGCCTTGCGGAGAAGTTTGTTGTACACGGAAAGGTCCTTTTCCGCGATCGGGTGGATATTCGGATTCTTAGATGCCTGACTGGCAATTTCGGCCAGGTTCACTTTCCCCAGTGTTTCTTTGAGGACGGGCTGCATCACTTTGAGCATAAGTTCCTGCTGCTTTTTTCGTCATTAAGCCTTGTTTAGGCGGCAGACGCCGGATAGTTGTATTAAACCTTTTGGCTGTTTCATATACCTGGGTTACCAGCTGTGGTGCATCATCATCTAAAATATTAAAAAAATGCGGCATCGCTATCATGGTGCTGTCATAGACAATGCATTCGTTGTAGGGAATGAGTGAGGTATAGACGAGACAGGGAAGTTTCTCGATGACCATCGTATCTTCAATCGCATCGATAATCCCATTGACAAGATAGACATTCCCGTCTGCGGGAGAGATGAAAATCGCTCCCATATTGGTGAACCGTTCGACGATGAACGGACCGGGAACAAAATGCGTTCTCCAGCGTGCGAGCACTTCCCGGTCCCGCACGGGGATTTGATTTCCCTTTTCAGCAAGGTATTGATCAATCAGTTCAGGACGCTCCCAGATGATCGTGAGCACATCATTTTCCTCAGAATGTGGACGACTCTTATCTTTACTGGCCGCCTTCAGTTCGGCTTTTACATCTTTTAATTCTTTGGTCCAGTCAAGCATGGGTATCAGAATTCCGTAGAAACGATCGATATCTTTTTGCAGCATGTTTCTCTCCGTATGATCGGTCTGATTTCATAGTGTCTCGGTACAGGGATATCTCTGGATGCAGCAGCACATTTTCCAAAGGCAACCTCATGTTTTCCGTCAAAGCAGATGTGTCGGTGAATCACTTTTCGTCATGAAGCGTTTCAGGCATCAGGTACTAAGGATTCGGCGCGGATCATTGCATCCGCGAAAGAATGGGACTTTGCCCTAGTGACGCAAGATATAACCCGCGGATAACCGCGCTGTATTGCCGTCATAAACAATACACTTTTTAAACAAGCCTTTGACGGGGAAATCGACATACATCGTCTTCTTATACTGATCTGCTAATCCCACTGCATATTTAAAGGCGATTGTTCCTATATCGTATGATGGTATGGAAGGCGTCTTTTTTTGCAGATAATCTAAGAGCATCGTGCATTTTTCAAGCGTTGTGAAAACCATCAGACTGTCCTCACGGCACAAAACGCCCTCAATATCATTTATATTGTCCGTCCTTTTCGTCGGTGTCGCTGTGAAAACTTCCCCTGAGAACAAAATCTTCTGAATGGTATCCCAATCCTCCTGGCTTCGGTGAGTCTTACGGAGAAGTCTTTCGTACGTGGAAAGTTCATTTTCCGGGATAGATTGGATATTCGAATTCTCGGATGCCTGCCCGACATATCCGCAGGATTCCAGTTGTTTTTCTTTGATGATGAACTGCGTGATTTTGAGCATAAGGTCTCGCTGCTTATTGGTGACTAAGCCTTGTTTAGGCGGCAGACGCCGGATAATGGTATTAAACCTTTTGGCGGTTTCAACGATCTGGGTCAGCAGCTGCAGTGCATCATCATCTAAAAGCTCCCTGAAAGTCGGCATTGCCTGCATGGTGCTGTCAAAGACAATACATCCGTTGTAGGGAATGAGTGAGGTAAAGACGAGACAGGGAAGATTGTCGATGGTCAGAAACTCTTCAAACGAATCCGTAAGCCCGTTGACAAGATAGACATTTCCATCTGCGACAGAGACGAAAATCGCTCCCATATTCGTCAATCGTTCAATGATGAACGGACCGGGAACAAAATGTTTTCTCCAGTCGGCGAGTGTCAGACGTGCCTGCGGTGAGATTTCAGTCCTGTTCTCCGCAAGGTATTGATCAATCAGTTCAGGATGCTTCCAAATGATCGTGAGCAGATCATTTTCCTCTTCATGTTGATAAGTCTTATCCTTTTTCAGTGTCTTCAGTTCGGCTTTTACAACTTTACATTTTTTGGCCCAGTCAAGCATGGGGAACAGAATTTCACAGAAACGATCGATATCCTTCTGCAGCATATTTTCTCACCTCCGTCGGGTACCTCATGTTTTTTCCGGCGAATCATCAGTTACAGAATGAAGTTCTTTCACCATCAGATTATAAGGATTCACCGCTGATTGTCAATTGTATCCATGGAAAGAAAAAAACCATCCCTGTGAAGGGATGGTTTTTGGCTGTTCAGGATAATTACCAGACAAAGGGACGGCCGAAGCGCTTTTCATAGTCTTCCTTGGAGATGACTTCCGTGCTGGTCGAAAAGCTGTTTGCAAACGTCTTTGCCTTGTTGCGGGGAGCCGGTCCGATGATCGTGCCATCCTGACGGACGAGGAACAGCTGTTCTCCGCCGTTATCCACGATGACGCCGCCGGTGACCTGCTCGAGGTCGTTCATGTTCAGTTCGTTCATATTCTGGTCAGTCATTTTAGTATACCTCCTTGTGTATCAGATGAGTACCTGCCGTAAGCAGAACTCTCATTTAACTGCTTCCATCAATATATACGTATGAACGTAAAAGGTGGCAGTTGAACCGTGATTTTTTGATGGACAGCTTAGCGCGCAAAGGTTGTCTGGATCCGGGAAAGAAAAGAGCAGCGATCCGGATAACCGGGCCGCTGCTTGGTTCGATCGGGTTATGATCAGACGGCGTATCCAGCAATCCGCGGCAGCCACAGGCTGATCTCAGGAATGAAGGTGATCAGCAGCAGTGCAATCAGCATGCAGAGATAGAACGGAAGGGTGGCGCGAACCACTTTTTCCATTGGCCGTTTGGCGACAGCGGAACCGATGAACAGAACCGCGCCGACCGGCGGTGTCAGCAGGCCGATACCGCAGTTAAGAACGACCATGATACCAAACTGGATCGGGTCGATACCAATGGAGGTAGCGACCGGCAGCAGGATCGGGGTCGCGATCAGAATGATCGGTGCCATATCCATGATCATGCCCAGAACCAGCAGAATGACATTCAGCAGGATGGCAATGACGATGGGATTGGAGGAGACGGAGGTGATCAGGTTTGCTGCCTTGGCAGGCACGTGGAGCAGCGTCAGGCAGTTGCCGAATGCAGAGGAGAAAGCGATGAGGATAAGCACGATTGCCAGCGTTTCCACGCAGCTCTCAAGGCTCTTCCATACGCCCTTCCAGTTCAGTCCCTTATAGACGAACACGGAAACAAACAGGGAGTAAATAACCGCGATAGCAGCAGACTCCGTGGCCGTGAACAGACCGCCGACCACGCCGAAAACGACGATCAGGATGGCCAGCAGTGCCCAGATACTTGTTCCCAGCTGCTTGAAGAAGTTCATCAGGGAGAACGGTTCACCCTTGGGATAATTCCGTTTAACGGAGATGATGTAGGAACCAATCATCAGGGACAGGGCCAGCATGGCACCCGGCAGATAACCGGCCATGAACAGCGCACCAACGGAAATGCCGCCGGCGGTTGTGGCGTAGATGACCATGTTATGGCTCGGGGGAACCAGCAGACCTTCGCAGGAAGAGGTGATGGTAACGGCGGTGGAGAAGTCGGCGTCGTATCCCTGGTCAACCATCATGGGGATCAGGATGGAACCGAGAGAAGCGGTGTCGGCGGAAGCAGAACCGGAAATGCCGCCAAAGAAGTAGGAAGCGACTATGTTAACCATGGCCAGACCGCCGCGCATCCAGCCGACCAGTGAGTTGGCCAGTGCGATGAGCTTGTCGGATATGCCGCCGGAGCCCATCAGAACACCCATGGTAATAAAGAAGGGAACGGCCATCAGAGAGAATGACCAGACACCCTTAACCATCTGCTGGGTGATGGTCTGAAGCGGCTGTCCCATGGACATCATGCAGAAAATGGTGGACAAACCGACTGCATAGGCAATCGGGAAGCGAAGCAGAATCATCACAAGGAAACTGCCAAGGAGAATGACCGTGGATAATGTTTCAGGATTCATACCTTCGCCGCCTCCTTTCTTTCACTGGGAAGCCAGAATTTTTCCAGATGCTGGAAAACCTGCTCCAGTTCAAAAATGATCATGCTGACGCCGGCAACCGGGACCGGCAGATACTGCCAGAACTTGCTCAGGAACGGCATGGAGGCATACTTGCCGCGCAGACTCAGGGGAGAGTTGCAGAAACGGATGCCGTAGATGACCAGGCAGACACCCAGTGCCATGACGGCAAAGTCAGCCAGGAGATCCAGAACATTGATGACCTTTTCCGGCAGGTAGGTGTCAAATGCCGTCATCCGGATATGGGCTCTTTTCCGAATGGCCAGGGTAGCGGAGAGAACGGTCATGTAGACCATCAGTGTAAGGACAACTTCCTCACTCCAGTGGGGGTCGGTAATAAAGGGAATATAGCGTCCTGCAACAGACCAGCAGGTGATCAGGATATCTGCAACCAGAAGGACTTTGCAGATAAACATCATGATTTTATATGTCCAGTCATAAAGCGGCTTGATTTTCTCGAGCGTACGGAAAATGGGAGGTACACCGTTTGTCTGGACCGTAGAGGGTTGGGACACGAAAGGCACTTCCTCTCAATAGAATAAGAGGGATGTGGGACACCCCACATCCCGCGAAATGAACGAGTTGTTGTTGGAGATTATTTCATGGCAAGAATCTGCTCAAGAGCAGCATCTTCGCCGTTGATGTTGGCTTTGAGAACGTCCTGAACGGCCTCGACCCAGGGAGTCTTGTCCGGAACTTCGATGATGTGGACGCCCTCGGCCTTCAGCTGCTCGAGAACTTCCGCTTCCTTGGTCTCGCTTACCTGACGGCAGACCTGAGAGGCATAGGTGGCAGCTTCCTGCACCCAGCCCTGCTGCTCAGCAGTGAGCTTGTTGAAGGCAGTGTCGGTGATGATCAGCTGAACGGCACCCAGGGTGTGGCCATCCATCATGAAATACGGAGCAACCTCCGGGAAAGCGTTGGACTTGTAGTTGGCAGTGGGCTGCTCGGCGGCGTCAACAACGCCAGTCTGCAGTGCGCTGTACAGCTCGGTGAACGGAACGGTGGTGGCAGAAGCGCCCAGACCGGAAACAAGACCAGTCATGACCGGGTCGGAGGAAACACGGATCTTCAGGCCCTTCAGGCTGTTGATGTCCTTGACCTCGTTCTTGAAGAAGAAGTGACGGAAACCTTCCTCGCCATAGGCAAGACCGCGCAGCGGCAGGCCGATGGTCTGGGGCTCATTCAGGAATTCCTTGGCCAGATCGCTGTCAGCGAACTTCCAGAAATGATCGCGGTTTTCAAACACATAGGGCAGGGACAGCAGGGTTGCCTTGGTGCAGCCATACTGGCTCAGAGCGAAAGCAGAGATACGGGCAACGTCCGTAACCGTTCCGCCGCCCAGCAGGTTATCCAGAATCTGGTCTTCAGATCCCAGAACGCCGCTGGCCTGAATGTCGACCAGAACGGAGCCGCCGGAGAGCTCTTCAAGCTTGGATTTGAAGGCCTTGGCCAGTTCGCCGACGATGGTTCCCTCAACGGGGTTCACTTCAGCGTAGGTCAGGGTGATCGGGTCATCTGCCAGAGCGGCAGTGCAGCCCAGAAGCATTGCCAGAACCATGAACAGAGCAGCAAGTTTCTTCATTTTGGATTTTCCTCCTTAATTTTTAAACTGCGAAAAGTAGTAAATTCCAATTCGCAATTCTTGGACAAAGTGTATCATATTTTCAGATTCAGATCAATCATTTTTTTTGCGGGACGCCATTTTTTAGCGAACTCTGAATCCTCTGAATCGGGCAGTGCTGCTTGAGAAAACCGCCGCTTTTCAGCGGTCGGCGGAACCATTCTGCGGCGAAAACGGCCCGGATCCTGCGCATTTTTAGCCGGATTTTAGCGGGTCTCGCATTTCAGGGCAAGTTGTGATATAGTAACAACGGATTATGAGTATCCTGATCTATTTTTGAGGACAGGTCCTGAGCCGGTTCTCTGCCGGATGCAGGGAGCAGAGCGGCCTGGTCTAAACCATGAAGGAGTGAACAGAAAATGGCCACGGGTCATGATATTGTTATTCCGGTGAAACTGGATGAGAAAACCTTCCGGCGCTTTGCCCGGTTTGATATGCTTGTGTTGCGGAAACGCTGGCTTCGTCCGGCGGTTTTTGCGCTGATTCTGGTTGCATTTGCCATGGTGGCACTTTTCAGCCGCCTGCCGGAATCCGGCCTGATTGCCGCCGTGCTGCTGGTTGTGGGACTGGGTCTGCCCATCGTATATATCGGAATGTTTCTCTCCACGGTCAATATCGAGGCACAGAAACAGCGTCTGGGGAAAGGACGGAAAGTCTATACGGTGACCCTGCGGACGCAGGATTTTACCGTAATCAGTCACCTGAAGGCGGGTGAGGTCGTGACCGTCCCGTGGAAAGATGCCCGCCAGGCGTACCGGATGAGAAACTGTATCTACCTTTATGCCGCCCCAACCCGCGCCTATCTGCTGCCCAACGGTCAGGCCAACTGTTCAGACAAGGAGGTCTGGGATGCCATTGTGCGCCGCCTTGGTCCGGAGAAGTGCCGGGTCAGCTGGTGGGCACGTCTGCGGGGTGTGAAATAGGATCCGGCGTGCCCATAAATAATGAAGGGATTCCGGAGCGGGATGGATTCAGGGAAAAAGATGCTGAGCAGGCTGCCGCATCTGAGTCCCTGCGCAGCAGCCTGGGTACCGGCATTGAGAACCAGAAAGGAAAGCCATGAGAAGGAAAATGCATCCCCAGCTGGGCGTCAGCTCGGAAAATGCGACGCCGGAATATCTGCAGTATCTGAAACAGATGAATGTAACGCACTGCTTTGTCATGTTCAGCAACGACCATTCGGATTATGAGCATGTGAACCGAATTCTGGAGCGAATCCGGGCGGCCGGGCTGACGGTGGATGATGCCGGGAACAGTTTTCTCTACAAGCATCTTTCCATCCATCTGGGGCTTCCGGACCGGGATGAGTGGATTGAGCGATACAATGCCCTTAACCGGATTCTCGGAAAGGCTGGGGTGCCGGTGGGGTATATCGGCAACAGCC
>JAGAHV010000158.1:0-31901 GCA_017626895.1 Clostridia bacterium
ATCCACGCAGGAAATATACGCCATCTTCACCACAACCCGCAGGCTCTGTTCGTTGCTGCAGGTCCGCGCGTATTCGCAGTCATGAACCTCCGCGATGGCCTTTGCGACCGCATCGCTCTTTCCCTCCAGCGTATCTTTCAAAAGCTGATCGGATTTTCTCACCCGTTCGATCAGCTTTTTGTGTTTCGACCTGCGAAGGATCTTATCAAATTCAGATCTGACTTCCTCATTCGGTATCCTGACAAGCCACGCAACGGATTCATCAGCATGGGAATCCGGTTCCTCTTCACGGGTCAGATAGCCCAGAGATGGGTAAGCAGCGTAAGCACATCGTCTTTGCAGGGTAATGTCTCCACGTCATTCTGGAAAGATTCTGTATCGACCACAACGCGTTCCCCGGCGATAAGCCTTGCAATGGTATCCTGAAGGTCATCCCGGTCCATCTCCATGCACGTCATCAGCGTCTCTGCAGACCATGTCTTGTTCCAATAGGACCTGAACTTGCCGGACCTGGCCGCATGCATGACGAAATACGGATTATAGATGGAATGCCTGTTCCCGACCGTATATCCCTCATACCATCGTTTCATTTTTCCAAAGTCTGTTTTCTTTTCCTCACAGAGCCGTTTAACTTCTTCCTCCGTAAATCCGACATAACCCGCAAACTCATCCGGTCCCAGAACGGAATGCGCTTTAAAATCCGGAACGGCAGATGCTTTTCCGTCCTTCGCAACGGGCAAAATACCCGTCATATAGGCCGCGGCAAAAATCGTTGAAGCAGGTTCGCTGCTTTTAAACGTCGTCCTCAAAAACTCGAGATAGGGCTGCTCCATCCCGGGGATTTCCCGGATGGGCGAATTCCATGCATCGATGATGGCAATAAACGGTTTTCCATTCATCCGAACCACGTTGGCCAGTGTCGCAGTGAACGCACGGTCCGTTTTCAGTTCCGGATACGCCTGGCTTAATTCACCGGTTATTTTTTCCCTGATAAAATCGATGAAATTCTGTTTTCCGCCTTCCCATGTGATCTGCGTCATATCCAGGTAGAGTTCATCATACCTGTTCAGGTGCGCCTCATAGCCCGCATCCGCTGAAATCTGACACGTCGAAAACAGTTCATGCGAATCGCAGGTCTTATCATAATACGGACATAACATCTGAGCGGCATAGGACTGCCAAATCTGCGCGGTCTGCTGACGCAGAGGGTTTTCTGTTTCGTTCCGAGTCTGGAATTCATGAGATGAATCAGGCCGGTTTTGTCCACGTAGTCAGATTTCAGCATTTCCGCAAATCCGCTGTTCCCCGGATTCAGATAGGTTCCCACTTCCCATAACTCCTCCTGCACGGTGAATCAGAAATCCTCTGCAACAGTGTATCACAGCCAAGAATGTGCACGCAAGAGGGATTGAACACGTCCACGCCCGGCAGAGGCTCTGTGTCAGGCATTCGAAAATATTTATTGACACCGTATCAATATGAATATATACTTGTATACAGAAATACGTATCCGAGGTGAAAATCATGCTGGAAATCTCCTCAAAGACCAATCTCCTTGAGCAGAAAAACTATCGGTATTCCCTGCAGGATGTGGAAAAGCCAAACCTGTACCGGGATATCTACGATTATGAAACCGTTCCGAAGATTCCGTTTAACCACCGGCGCGTTCCCATGAGCATGCCGGAGGAAATCTGGATTACCGATACCACCTTCCGCGACGGGCAGCAGGCCATCGACCCGTACACCGTGGATCAGATTGTGGATCTCTATAAATTCATGAACCGTCTGGGCGGCCCGTACGGCATCATTCGTCAGACGGAGTTCTTCGCCTATTCGGAAAAAGACCGGGAGGCCATCCGCCGCTGTCAGGATCTGGGATTCCGTTTCCCGGAAATCACCACCTGGATCCGCGCCTCCAAAGAGGACTTCAAACTGGTCAAAGATCTCGGCATCCGGGAAACCGGCATTCTGGTCAGCTGCAGCGACTATCACATTTTCAAGAAGATGAAGCTGACCCGCAGCCAAGCCATGCGCAAGTACCTGGATACCGTCACCATGGCCTTTGAAGCCGGCGTCATGCCCCGGTGTCATCTGGAGGATATCACCCGGGCGGATTTCTATGGCTTCGTGGTTCCCTTTGTCTGTGAGCTGATGAAGCTCAGCAGTGAGGCCGGCATTCCGGTAAGAATCCGCGCCTGTGATACCATGGGATACGGCGTCCCCTATCCGGAGGTTGCCCTGCCCCGCTCCGTTCCGGGCATCGTTTACGGTCTGCAGCACTATGCAGATGTGGATTCCAGTCTGCTGGAGTGGCACG
This sequence comes from Clostridia bacterium, assembly GCA_017626895.1. Lineage (GTDB taxonomy): Bacteria > Bacillota > Clostridia > Christensenellales > Aristaeellaceae > Ventricola. The sequence goes on from JAGAHV010000158.1 coordinate 2,318, forward strand.
GACACAACGACTTCTACAAAGCCGTATCAAATGCCAGCACGGCATGGCTGTATGGTGCCAGTTCCGTCAACTGCACCCTGCTGGGCATCGGCGAGCGGACCGGCAATGTGCCGGTTGAGGCCATGTGCATGGAATACGCCTCCCTGCGCGGCTCGCTGGATGGCATGGACCTGACCGTCATCACCGAAATCGCCGACTACTACAAGAATGTCATCGGCCGCGAAATTCCGCCCATGCAGCCCTTTGTCGGAAGCGCCTTCAATGAGACCCGGGCAGGCATCCACGCGGACGGCCTCATGAAGGACGAGGAGATCTACAACATCTTCAATACGAAGAAGATCCTGAACAAGCCGCCCACGGTCATGATCGGCCAGAACAGCGGCCTGGCGGGCATCGCCTACTGGATCAACAGCAATTACCGCCTGGAAGGTGAGGAAATGGTCACCAAGCAGGATGAGCTGGTCATCCGGATGAAGGAATGGATCGACGGGCATTATGCAAGCGGACGGGTTGCCTCCATGAGCGTACGCGAGCTGGAGGACAAGATCGAAGAACTGACTCAGGGCCGGCTTTCAAAAGTGTAAGCCGCCTGCAGTATCGGAGGAAATATGGAAGTGAAAGTAAACCGGCCTCACCAGATGATCTCTCTGGCAGATCAGGTTTTTGAGGCACTTGAAACCGATATTCTGAGCGGCGTTTACGAGCGCGGCGAAATCCTGACCGAATCCCGGCTCAGCGAAAAAATGGCCGTGTCCCGCACCCCCATCCGGGAGGCGCTCAAGCGTCTGACCACCGAACATATCATTGAAATGACCCCCAGAGGCGCCAGAGTTATCGGCATTCTGCCCGAGGACATTGCCGACATCTATGACATCCGTCTGAAAATTGAAGGAATGGCCGTCGCCAAAGCCACCCGGACCATGAGTGACGAGGCCATCCGGCAGCTGAAGGAAACCCTGGATCTGCAGGAATTCTACACGCAGCGCAAGGAACCGGACCTTATCAAGAACATGGACAGCCGTTTCCACGCGATCATCTATGAAAACTGCGGCAGCGGCACGTTCAAGGATGTCCTCCTGTCACTCCACCGCAAGATCATGAAATACCGCCGCGTCTCCATTTCCGTCCCTTCCCGTGCCAGTGAGTCCCTTGCCGAGCATACCGCCATTTACGAGGCCATTCTGGCACGGCAGCCGGAGAAAGCGGAGGAACTGGTCTATACCCACATCCAGCACGCCAGAAAGAACATTCTTGAGCAGGCTGCCAAAGAGGCAAACGCCTCAGCCAATTGATTATAAGGAGCGGGCTCGACGCGTAGCGTCGATTTGTCAAATATAAGCATCAGAAAAGCCGCGGGGCCGAAAGACCAGGCTGCGGCTCATAAAGGAGACTCCCTATGGATACCAAAGCCATTCTCGCCCACTACGAAAAGCTGCTGAATGAGCAGATCGACCGTGCAAGGCGACTTGAACAGACTGAACCCTTTGATTTTACCTCCCGTCCCCTGCGCATTGCCATCGCGCCGGGAGACGGGATCGGGCCGACCATCATGGCCAGCGCCGAATCTGTCCTCCGCATTCTCCTCAGGGATGAAATTGAACGCGGCGAAATCGTTCTGGTTCCCGTGGAAGGCCTGACCATTGAAAACCGCCTTGCCCGGAATGAAAGCGTTCCCTCGGATGTCCTTGAGGTGATCCGGTCCTGTCCGGTTCTCCTGAAAGGGCCCACCACGACGCCCCTGGGCGGGACCATGACCAGCGCCAATGTCACCCTGCGCAAGGCGCTGGATCTGTTTGCCAACATCCGTCCGGTATCCGTTCCCGAAGAGGGGATCGACTGGACCTTCTTCCGTGAGAACACGGAGGGCGAGTATGCCGTCGGTTCCAGCGGCGTTGAGGTAGGCGACCTCCTGAACATGGATTTCAAGGTCACCACCCATGCCGGCACCAGGCGCATTGCACGGGCAGCGTATGAATTTGCCCGCGCCACCGGACGCAAGCACGTGACCATCGTCACCAAGGCCAACATCATGAAAAAGACAGATGGCCTTTTCTCCAGACTCTGTCATGAGATTGCCGCTGAATATCCGGAAATCACCACCGAGGAATATTTCGTGGATATCATGGCCGCCAACCTGGTCAATCCGGCGATGCGCAGCCGTTTCCAGGTCATCGTGGCCCCTAACCTCTACGGCGACATCCTGACGGATGAGGCCGCCCAGATTCAGGGCGGCGTCGGCACGGCGGGCAGTTCCAACATCGGCAGCCGCTATGCCATGTTTGAGGCCATCCACGGCTCCGCTCCCCGCATGATTGAGGAGGGGCTGGGCGACTACGCCAATCCGGAAAGCATCCTGCAGGCCACGGCCATGATGCTTGACCATATCGGCTGTGTCCGGAAAGCAGAGGTCCTGCGCCGGGCCGTCAGCGCGGTAAAGGAACAGGGCATCGTCGTCACCGGCCAGCGGGAAAAGGCCACCTGTGCCGCTTTTACCGCTGCACTCACAGCGCAGCTCAACGTCTGAAACAGCAAATGCCCGGAGTCCTGCCAGGACCCCGGGCATTTTTTATCTGTTCGGCTCCGCCGCTTCGCTTTCCCGCTGCCAGCGGGCAATCTCCTCCGCCGTTTCCGCCGGATCGCCAATCTCCCGGACATAGCCGTGCAATGTTCTCGCCTTGGAGATCAGCGCCCGGGAATGCCCGTCAATCAGGATCCGGCTCTTATAGCGCCCGTTCCTGGCTTCCTGCAGAAGATTGGCTGCCGCCGAGTTTCCATCCAGCACCAGCACGGTGCAGGGCCGGCGCTTGAACAGTTCATAGGCAAAGCTCTTGTACAGGCTGATTCCGGTGGGTTCAATCGACACCCGGATTTCCACCCCCGCCCTGCGCAGCCGGTGCTCTTCGCTCCTTGTCAGGAGGGTCGGCACAATGGCAAAGATCCGGAACCGCCCGTGATTGTGCTCCACCAGATACTGCTCATACCCCGTCAGGCGATGCCCGATCACAAAAAACACCTTGTCCCTGTCAAGCCGGTTCAGGCACGCATCAATGACGCGTTTTCCCGCCTCCCGCATAACGGTTCTGTGCTGACTGTTGTTAAAGCTGCCCCCGGCCACCACCACCGGCATTCCCTGGGGAAGCGGGGCAATCCGGTCGGCCAGTTCCGTCTGTGCCTGCACCGTATGGGTATTGATCCACAGTTCAATCTGCGGCCGCGGCGTATCCGCAAGCCGCGCTGCCAGAAAGCGGGACGCCTCCTGCTCTCCGCAGGCCTGGAACGCCCGGCTTTTCTGCTCAAAATTGGCCATGCCGGACCGGCAGATCTCCCGGTCCGCTTCGCGCATCTGGCAGAGCTCCTCAAAACTGAGTTCCAGCAGCTTCTCAAGGGCCAGTTCCTCATCAATGGAGTCCGTCCCGTACAGGGCGCCGCCGTCCGTTCCCTGGACGCAGGCGACCCCTTCCCTGAGGTAGTGTTTCAGCGGATGGACCCCCAGATCGCTCAGGTTGTTCAGGCGCACATTGGAGGAAATCTGGAATTCCAGGATCACCCCGTTGTCCCGGAGCATCCGGAGCAGCCGCTTGCCCTTGGGTGAATTGAGATTGGCGGTATACAGGCCATGACCAAGGCGCAGCGAGGGCATTTTCTGCCCGGGCTCCAGCGCCTCAAGGACGCAGCGGATGCTGTTTTCCACATTGTCCCGCAGGCTGTCATTTTCCCCCGCGTGGATCCGGATCACAAAGCCCTCTACGGTGCCTGCAATCCGCACCAGTTCCCGGATGACCGGCTGCAGTTCCAGGATGTCATTGATCTCCTCCCCCAGGATGTCCGCACCGGCCACATAGGGATCTGCGGCCACGGCCCTGAGGACCCGGAGATTGTCACTGAAATAGTCCCCGCCCGTGACATGGTCCCGGACAATGGTCAGCGGAATCCGCCGGATACCGGCCAGAAAGCGGATCATGGTACCCGTTTCCGCGTACACGGCCGGCATCACCCGGTGCACCTGGCGAAGCATGTCAAGCGCTCCCTCTTCCTTGACCAGGGTGGTATCGGAGATTTCCACATACCGGATGCCGCGGGCCTGATAGGTCCTGGCAATCCAGAGGAGCTTGTCCTCAAAGAGGGTATTGGCCTGATACGCCGGCTGCAGATGGTCTGCCATGATCTGTCTCAGAATGGCGCAAACCTGGGGATGCGGCAGCCGGTCCGCGCCGGACAGGGGGATCCGGTCCGGTGCGGCCTGTCCCTTGGTAAAAACGTACCGGTACAGATAGACCTTTTCAAGATTGGCAAACACCGCCTGCCCGTCCTTGGGCACCGTCAGGGAATGGCGGATCTTTTCAATATTCGAAAAGGCATCCGCCGGATTCCCCAGAATCAGGTCCGCAAAATTGATATAGGTATGGTCATCGATTTTGCGGTCCAGATACCGGCCCGTCAGGCCCGAGTCCGCATACAGCGGGGCGGTCTCAGCCCGCCTCTCCTCAAGCTGCGCCTGCTGCGCGGGGGTGCAGCGCAGCTGCAGTTTCCGGATGTAGTACAGGGGATACCGGATCTGATGCCAGATGCCCAGCGCGATCAGGACATCCGGTTCCAGATTGCCGTTCATGTGCGTATGCACATCCGTTTCAAACTTGCACTCACTCCGGATATAGGTCTTGACAATGGTCCTCGCAATGCCCAGCTTGTATTCCTTAGTCTGGCTCATCAGCGTCTTGGAAATGGCCGGGATGGAGGCCTTCATTTCAATCCGGCCATCCGGGTAAAGATTCGCCACCTTGGTATTGCCCAGCCGGAAAATATACAGGCGTTCATTGTTTCCGTTGATGTAACACGGAATCTCCCCGCGGATCACCCGAAGCCCCTGCGCATCCTCGCTGAGCGGCAACTGGCAGAGCGCCGCCAGATTCGTAATCAGATTCCCCGTATGATGGTTCGGCGTCCGGAGCACATACGAGAGTCCCTCCCCGCTGCGGAACACATCCACCACAATATCCCGTTCCTTATCCAGGGTAAACTGTCCAAACTGCTCCATGTTATCCCCCTTTCTGACCCATCGTCCGGCCATATGGCACCGCCTCTCCCCGGCAAACTGCCGCTTTGCGGCAGGCCCGCTCCTATTTGCAAAAACAACCTGTGCATATACACAGGCTGTTTCATGATCCGGCACCGTTACACAATGACGCGGTTCCGGCCGGTCGTTTTTCCGGTATACAGTTTCTTGTCCGCCCGCTCGATAATCCCGATCAGTTCGGAACGGAAGTCATATTCCTCCACACCGGCCGTAATGGTAACCTTAAACTTGTTTCCCTCGAATTCAAAATCCATATAGCTGACCTGGATATTCACATCCCGCATGATGGTTCCCGCATCGTCGATATTCATTTCCGGGAAGAAAAAGCAGAATTCCTCTCCGCCCCAGCGCCCGCACTTATACCGGTCTCCGGCATTTTCCCGGAAGCAGGCGGCCAGCCGCTTGAGGGTATAGTCCCCGCAGTTATGCCCGTAAGTATCGTTCACTTTCTTGAAAAAGTCGATATCGGCAATGGCCACGCAGAACTGGGATTCGGGATTTTTCTTCATAAACCGCGTCATCTCCTCATAGATGGAGCGGCGGTTCGGCAGCTGGGTCAGTGCATCCGTCTCGGCCTCATGCTGCAGTTCCTGGTTGTCAATCAGAAGCTGGCGTTCCGTTTCCTGAATGTTGGTGCTGAACACGATGCAGTTTACGGCGGTCACGAAAAACAGGAACAGGGTATTGACTGTCTGGAACAGCACCATCTTGTTCTGTTCCATGGCGATAACCGGTTCATGCGTCAGGGTATAGTTGAACAGCAGCATCCGGAACACAATCAGGATACAGAAGTAAACCACCTTGGTCAGCGGCCGGACATACACGGAGAAGAAGATCAGCATCAGCAGCGGAATCAGGAAATGCTGTCCTCCGCTGTTCCAGCCGTATATATACACGTACCATCCGCACCACAGCGTGACAATGACCGCATGGACCAGCAGATTCGCCCGCATGCTCATCTCATCGATCATGGCCGATTTCAGGATCACGGCCACCAGGAGCGAAATGCCAAACCAGTCCACATGGTGATTGATGATCACACTCAGCAGGAGAATAATCAGGTACATGGCTGCAAGCAGCACATTCGACGCACCCAGTACACGCCGATAATATTTCGGCATCTTTCCGCGTTCCGGTTCAGGAACCTTTGAATTGAGAAAATCCCTGAGGAACTGAAACGGATGATCGGTTTTCATAAGCGGAGTCCCATCCTTCCAGCAGGATCATAGCTGACGGACATGAAACGCATATCTCAGCCGGACAAGTACGTCAACCCGTTTTGGATTATATCATAACGGGGACGGGCATTCAAACTTTATTTCTTAGATCAGGATGCCGTTCAGGTGGTCCACTTCATGCTGAATGATCTGTGCGGGAAAGCCGGAAAAAGACATCCGGTGCATTTCCCACTGCGCATCCCTGAACTCCACCTCGATCGCCTGAAACCGTTCCGTCTTTCTCGTGCCCGGCAGGGATAGACAGCCCTCCTCCGTCATATACGGCTTTTCTTTCCGGACAATCACCGGATTGTACATCACCACATTGAAAGGCCCCAGGCCCGGATTCATGACGATGACCCGTTTGCGGACGCCGATCATGTTCGCCGCCATCCCGACGCATTTCCCGCGGTGTGCACTGAGCGTGTCACAAAGATCCCGCCCCACCTGAAGATCCGTCCGCTCCGCCTCCGGCGAAGGCTGACGGAGAAATTCCGGATCTCTGATAATCGCTTTTACCATAGTACACCTCTCCTCTGTTCTGTGTTTCTCTCTCTGAAATGGACCTGCCGCAGCGCAGCAGTCCCTCACGCTTTTGGGCTCAACAGCGATGATGCCTGCGTGCTGCACTGCCTGAAACCGTTCTGTCCTCATTCATCCCGGCCAGACTCAGGCATTTTCTGTCGGAAAGCTTCCGGTTCATCTGCACCGTCTTCATTATATGAAACGGAACGGGTTTGTCAATCGGCTTTCTCCTCTCCCTGGCCTCTGAATCTCCCCTCTGACAGAGGCCGGTTTGTTTCGTTTTAATGGGTTGCTTTCTCTTGACAGAATTCACAGGATTGCGTATACTTTCACACGCCTGTTCTGTGATCTGAGAAAGATAAAAGCTGTCTCAGACCGTGCACCCGGGCAATACAACAAATATCAGAAATGGAGGTTTCTGCTTTGGAGAACGAACACCCGAACAGCGGACCCCTGGTAATTGATCGCGATGCACAAATCAACCTTACCATAAGCAATCCGGCTGATCAGGCCGATGTTGAAATCGATCTTTTTCAGGTCTTCGCCAACATGAGAAAAAGCGCTGTCTTTTATCTGTGGCTGATGGTCCTGTTCATCACAATCGGCCTGTTTATCGCCGCCGGCATCTATTATCTGACCAAGCCCCCGCTGACCGTCAGTTCCGCCGTGACACTGAATTACATTGTCCCGGATAAAGAAAACAAAGGGCAAAACAAGCAGGTCGACGACCTGACCGCGCCGGACGGAGAGCCGCTGGATCTCAACCAGCTCCTGTCCTCCTATGTCCTTCAGAACGCACTCAGCGACCTGGAGCTTTCGGTTCCCCTCAGCGTTGAAAATCTGCGGAGCAACATCACCATTGACCGGGTTCCCACCGAGAGCTCCAACCAGCAGATGGAACTCATCTCAAAGATGGTAGCGGACAAGAACTCGGAACTGTATAAGCAGCTCCAGGAGTTCGAATTCACCTATTCCAACCGTTTCATCGTTTCTCTGCACAACGGTTTCGGCCAGAGCGATTCCACCAGGAAGGTCTACCTGAAGGATTCGGAACTGGCCATCGTCCTGAACAGCGTCGTTTCCGCGTATAACAGCTATCTGGTCAGAACCTATGCAGACGTCAAGCTGCCGAACAATCCCCTGGCCCTGATCACGGCAGGCGGCATTGACAACCTCCAGCAGATAAACACGCTCAATACCTCCCTGGATGAGCTCTACACCTACTGCAGCGAAAAGCCTGAAGAGGTCCGGGCTTACCGGTCCTACCGTACCGGCCTGTCCCTCAACGACCTCATGAACGCCATCCGGCTGGTCCAGTATTCCAGCACCGATTATACCGAATCCATGATTCAGTCCGAAGCGCTGGTTTCCAACATCAATGATACGAAAGCCTACTATCAGTTCACCCGGCAGGATTCGGAGCAGACAATCGCTGCGCTTGAGGAAACGATTCAGGCCATGAATGATACCATTGCCAATTACCACAATGAAGATATTATCCTCACGGTTCAGGGATCCGAGGCACGGAACACCGGACGGATCAATACCCCTGCCTATAACGAACTGTTTACAAATCAGGTGAAAAACTTCGATACGCTTGAGGCCCTCCAGTACACGAACCGGCTGGCGCAGGCGAAGCTCTCCATGCTGGAAGGGAAGAAGGGCGGTGCGGTGACGGAGGAAGTCACGGCGGAGATTCAGTCTGCCATCGGCCATGCACAGCAGATTTACAACGAAATCAATGCACATATGCAGGATCTGTTTGAGAGTCCCTTCTTTACCACCTTCCTCGAGCATTCGGATGCTTTCGGCAAGCCCGTCAGCTTCCTCAGCGCCAACGGCAAGCGTCTCATGATCGGCGGCGGTGTCGGATTTGCCCTTGCGCTGATGTTCTGGTTCATTCATGCCCTCCGCCAGGATATTGAAGCAACCAAGAGAAGATTAGCAGAAAAGGAGGCGCTCCGCAGATGACGAAACACAATTATATCCGCACCGTAATCATTACCCTGATTTTCTGCGGCGTGATCGGGACCGGCATTGCTGCCTATCTCTTTACCCAAAATCATGAGCCCGCCACTGCTACGGCCAATATTGAATTCACCTTTAACGGCGCATCGGATTCCCTTGCCCCCAACACCATGCGGTTCACTCCGGAGGAAATACGCAGTGAGGCCATTTTGCAGAAGGCCCTCACCAGTGCCGGTCTTGAAGGCAAATACACCCCGGAACAGCTGCGCGCAAATCTCACGGTTTCCGGCGTCTATCCGGAGGACTTTCTCGATCAGGTAAAGCACTTCCGCTCTCTCCTGGATTTCCAGTCCTCCTCCGGCAATACCCTCAGCAGCTACCATCCGTCTCTTTTCCGTGTTGTCCTGAACAACACCTTTGATTCCTCCATCACCTCTGCCACGCAAAGTGCGCTGCTCGAGGCCATTATGACCGCCTACACCGCTTCTTTCGCGGAAAAATACGGTTTCACTCTGGATACAACGTTCTACGATGAGCTGTTCGCCAGCACGGACATCGATTTCATCCAGCAGCTGGAGTTCATTGACCGGGAAATTGAGACGCTTGTCAGTTATGCCCGGAACATGGCGGACCTTTCGCCGGATCTGAAGATCGACGGCCGCGGATTCGATGACATCGTGCTTCGTTTCCAGAACCTCTCCGACAGTCTGGTCGCACAGCTGAAATCAAACCTGCAGGTCAACGCGCTGGCAAAGAAGCCGCAGCGGCTCCTCAATCAGTATGAATTCTCCCTGCAGCACCTGCTTGTCCAGCTGGAGGTCCAGAAACAGCACCTTGAGAATCTGGATAAGCTGATTGCCTCTTTTGAGCGCAACGGCACCATTTACCTGACCGCCGATACCACCAATGCCGTTCTGGACGGAAATTCTTCCTATACCTATGATACGCTGGTGAAAATCAGGAACGAACAGGCGGAGAAGATTTCCAGCACCTCCAGCCAGGCCGCCGTCTACCGGAAATGGATCGACCTCTTCACCAGAGACAGGCAGGAGGAAAGCACCGACAGTGCAGAGGCCCTGCTCAGTCTTGAGGATGTTGCGGAAACGGCGGAAGCGGTGGAAGGCATCTCGGAGAGCCAGACGGCTGCCTTCCAGGCTCAGGTGGATGCCATCCATGATGTGCTGAAACAGATCATTGCAGATTTTAAAACCCTTCTGACCGCCTTCAACGAGAAGAACATCAATCCGGGAACGGTGACGGTATCCGCGGTTAAGTACAATGCACCCTCCCTCTTCTCCCTTAACTTTGCCAAACAGGCCGTCAAAACCTCCATTCCGGTCTGCGCTCTGGGCTTTATCTTCTGCCTCATCATCCTGCTGCCGAAAATGAAGCAGCGCTTCCTCCACTGACAAATCCCGGTGCAGTTCAGTTCAAATGCGCCATTTGACTCAGACAGATTGAACGAATCCTGACCGGATAATAAAAAGGCTTCACAGAACAACCCGTTCTGTGAAGCCTTTTTCATTGTCCACAGGCTGAGACCAGTCCTTCCAGAAATCTCCTGGCCTCTTTTGCTCCGCCGCAGGCATGAAAGCTGTCCGAAATCCGCTGTGCACCTGCCTTACAGGCCGGTTCATACAAAACGGTCTGAAGGGCCTGCAGAATGTCCTCTTCTGAGATGGATTTTAACCGAATCCCGGCTCCAAGCTCCTCTGTTCGTTTCGCAACAGCCTCCTGTTCCGTCGTCTGCGGAAACAATACCAGCGGCACCTGAAAGTACAGTCCCTCTGAGGCGGAATTCATGCCGCAATGGGTGATAAACGCATCCGCGATGGACAGGACAGCCATCTGGTCAACGGATTTATACACCTGAATGTTATCCGGCAGATCCCCATACTGCTCCGGATTGGTTCCCATGGAAATGATGACCTGCCAGCCGGTCCTGCCCAAAGCATGGATACAGTTCCGGGTGAACTCCCGATTCTGGTTGATCGTCCCCATGGAGATATACACCGTTTTCTCTGCTGTCTTGGCATAAGGCTCCGTGACCGGACGAATGGAAGGCCCGATGAAACGGTAACAGTCGGAAAATGTTTCCGCACGGGGCTGGAAATACCTTGACGTATAGACGATGGTGTTTGTCTCATTGTCGTTCTGAATGATATCAAGAATTCCCTTGACCGGATATCCCCGATCCCTCAGCCGTCTGATTTGCTTCCTGATGCGCGGCATGGAAAACAGCATTTTAACCAGGTCCCACGGGCTCTGTTTCATGTACTTGGCCGAGTATTGATTGAAGGCGAATGTGGTTGTGGAAGAAACATATGGCAGCCCATATTTCATCGCTGCCAGCTTTCCCCAGAATGCAACGGAATCCGAAACAACCAGGTCCGGCCTGATCTCATCCATTTTTTCCTTTGTCATTTCATCCAGCGCCAGTGTTGAGGATACCAGCAGTTCAGCCGCAAATGCCAGATCTTTTCCTACCCGGTCCGCATTTCCCTGATCTTCCATTCCACAGTCAATCCCGTCACAGCCAATGAACACGGCACCTGCACGTTCAATTTGCCGGCGAAACAGTTCGAAGGAAAAATAGTATACCTGATGCCCGGCGGCCGTCAGTTCCTTCACAAGCTCAAGCGTCGGATTGGTGTGTCCGTATGCCGGAATACAAAACCATGCGATTCTCATTGAACCTTTCACCTCCTCCGGCGGTCTCCGTCCATCTGATCCAGGCAGCTGGTTGAGGGCGTTCACTCCTCAGCAGATATCCGGCCACCGGGTTCAGCCGGCTATTGGGCCTGCTCCGTCTCCTCACCGAAACGGAACGTATGCTTTCCGTGCTGTTTTGCCTTATACATCGCCTCATCTGTCCTCAAATAGAGGTTTTCCGGGCTCGTTGCCTTTGAACCATGGACAATTCCCACGCTGATGGAAACCGATGGGAGGCCGTCATCGGTTCTGGCCATGTCCTCGTTGATCTTGATGATCTTGGAGGCGATCAGGTCATGCTGTGCCTCGGTGGCATGGACCATAAACACGACAAATTCATCTCCGCCGATCCGGCAGATGTAGTCATCCGAACGGAAATTGTTTTTGAGCACCCGGACGAGTTTGACCAGAACCCGGTCGCCGCAGTCATGGCCGTATGTGTCGTTAATCGTTTTGAAATTGTCCACATCAATCATGACCATGTACGTGCTGTTCAGTTCCAGGCTGGAAAAAAGCAGGTCATAGCCGGACCGGTTGTAGGCTCCGGTCAGTTCATCGTGAGAGGCCTTGAAATTCAGATGCTCCAGGCTTCTCTTGTATACCTCGTACATCCGGTTATAGGCACGGGCCAGATAGCGGAACTCATTGGCTCCCACCTCCGGAATCGGGCTGTCCGCCTTAATCCGGTCAACGGCATTGAGCACCGGATGGATGCCGAGGCGCGAGGTGAGCCAGACCATGAAGAGAATGCCCACGGTCTGAATGATCACCACAACCCGGACCATGTTCAGGTCCTTTCGGAAGGAGTCAAGCGCGGAGGCATCAAAGTCGTACGCCATCTTTTCCAGCTCGTTCAGGCTGTTGCGCATGTGTTCCCGAATGACGTTCTTGATGAAATAATAATCATCGCTGAGCACCGTCTCGGTGGCTTTGCGCATCTTCGCCTCGCTGTCCAGGGCCTGATCCTCCTCCGACAGCTGAACGGTATCAAGGATCTCCGGGTAATCCGTGTACCCCCTGGCCTCAATCACCAGGCGCATGGCATAGTACTCAAGACCCATGAGCCGCACGGAATGGTCCATGGCGGTCTGAAGCGATTTCAGTGCCACGGCATTCCCGCCCTCACGGGACATCGTCTGGATGGCCTCCTCCCGATGATTGGCCTCAAAGGCTTCCCTGAAATACGCGTCCATAAAAGTCCGGTCTCCGTTCAGTGTAAAACGCTGAACATTTTCCGTCAGATAATCCGAGGCATCCATGAGTTCCCGTGCCGCTTTTCTCAGCTCAATCTGCTGTTCCGAGGTCTCCGTCATACTTTCAAATTTGATTGACAGACGGTAACTCGTCAGAAACATCAGAATCGAGACAAACACAGCCCCTATAATCAGCAGAAAATGAACCGTCCGAAGGGAAATTCCACCCCGCTCTTTCTGATTTGATGACATAAACATCCCTCTTAAAAAAACCCTTTGGTCCGGCCGGGTTCACTGTTGTTTCCCATACCGGACACCCAGAATGATCTTGTTTCCGCCCTGCATGCGCATGATCTTCATATTGACATCCATCGGCTTTCCGCTGTCAATCAGCCGATAATTGGTCGTGAACACTTTGTGCCGTTCCAGTTCATCAAGGATTTTTTCCTTGGTAAATTTCTTGAGGAACGGTTCCCGGTCCTCCTCGTAAATCCGGATCATGGCATCCCGCTTCACCGCATCAAAGAAGTGATCTCCGTGACGCTCCATGGCCAGTTCCTCCTCCCCGAAAACAGAGGTATATTCAATGAACTGTTCCGTATCCAGATTCACATAATAGATATTGTAATAGTCTGCCGCCAGTGCGCGGGCAATGCTGGCATAGGTGGTTCCCTCATCCGGATCTGTGACCGAGAGAATCGCCAGGGCAATCGCCATGGTTCCCGTAACCGGATTGACAGAGAGCTTTCGGGTAAAGGAATGCGCCACCGAGCCATCCGGCATCTGCTCATCAAAATAGGAACGTCCGCCGGTGCTGCGGGCCCGTATCATCTTGACAAACTCCGAACTGCCGGCAAAGGAGGTGAGAGAATAGTCCGTTCCGTGCTCAATCTCCGTTTTGTAAAACCGCGACACATATTCCCGGTATGAACTGTTGCACCGGGCGATCCGGATGATTTCCTCCCGGACTTCCAGAATCACCACGGGGATGGAACTGAAGACATTCTGGAAAATGTTCCCGGTTCCATTTGCCAGCGACGAAAAATCATACAGATTCATCCGTCCGATGGTCTCGTAGTACCCCAGCTCATCCGGATTTTCAAATCCGATCTGGTGTCCCGTCCTGTAACGTTCCAGAATTTCCTCAAAGGAAATCGGTTTGCAATAATAATAGCCCTGAAGTTTGGAACAGCCGATTTCCTGCAGGAACCTGACCTGTTTTTCGGTTTCAACCCCTTCGCAGACCGTGTCCAGGCCAAGCGAATTGGCCATCCGCATCAGTTCCTTCAGAACCGCTTTCCCATCGCCGCCCTCATCCAGTTTCCGCATAAAGGACATGTCAAACTTGATCAGATTGAACCGGAGGCTCTGCAGAAGTTCAAGGGAGGAATACCCGCTGCCAAAATCATCCATCCAAACGGGAAAACCAAGTTTCTGAAAGCGCATGACCTGCTGCTTCATATAATCCAGATTCCGGCCGACGGTGCTCTCTGTAATTTCAATGGTGATCAGCCCGTGCGGAATCCCGGCCGCGTCGACCCGGGTCCGCACCTCCTCCACGATGTCGCAGGACCTGAAATCCGATCTGGACAGATTAATCGAAACCGGCACCGTGAAAAGCCCCGCACCCATCTGATCCCGGAGCTTCTCCAGCACACGGTCCAGTACATACAGATCCAGTTTGTAGATCTGTTCCGCATCCTCAAGACACGGGATGAAGGCAGCCGGTGAAAGCATGCCGCGCTCCGGATCATTCCATCTGGCCAGCGCCTCCTCATCACAGACACGGCCATTGACCGCCCTGACTATGGGCTGATAATACACCTGAATCCACCGTTCCCGCAGGGCCCGGTCAAAATTGCTGAGAATATACAGGCGCTGCATGGCATCGTTTCGCTGGCCATGATCATAATTGGCGAATCCGGACTCAAACTGATTCCGGCATGTATCGCAGGCGAATTTCGCCCGGTCGCAGGCGGTGCTGATCGAAACAAGCCCGATCCGGGTGGAATAGATGCCGATATGGACCGGCAGCGAATTCCCGTCATTCAGCCGTTCATTCGCCTCAAGGAACGCATTCAGACGTTCCTCAAGTCCCTCCTCTGTCGTGATGGCCGCAAAATGGTCCGCAGCGATGCGGCAGCAGTTTTCAGGCCGAAACGTGTCTGAGAGCAGCTTTGAGAACGCACGCAGCAGACGGTCTCCCTCTGTAAACCCATACTTCGAATTGAAGAACTTCATGCCGCTCAGATCCATATACAGGAGGACCGGCACCACACCCTTCGCCAGGTACGCATCCCTGACCCCCTCGGCAAGGGCAAAAAAATGCATCATACTCGGAAGGCCGGTCAGGTAATCATACCGGCTGGCTTTCAGAATGCTTTCCTCGTGCAGGGAATTGCTCATGGAATTGGTCAGGTCGTCTTTTTCAACCTGTTCCTGATAGGTTCCCTCATCCATGTACCAGATCTGCGCCAGCCGTGTGCCGTCGTCTGTCCGGAAATGTTCCCCGACAGCATGAATGACCGTATACCAGTCTGCCCCCTGCGGCCTCACGCGAAAAACCGCTTCGTACTTTCCGCTGTTTTCTGCAAACTGAACCGCTATATTGCTGATCCGACCGACATCATCCGGATGGACATCCCGATACATTTCATGATTCATGTTGCGGTACGCTTCAGCCAGGGACGGATAGCCAAACAATTCACAAAACCCCGCTGAAAGAGCGACCGGGATGACCTTGCCATCCACCATCTGATAAATGCCCATCGGAACCCGCAGCTGTTCAATCTGCGTCCTCTGTTCCTTTGTATAACTGTACCGTTCCATCCCACACGGCTCCATTCTCTGAAAAGTCCCTCTCAGTGACCCTTCAGTGCTTTTTTATTTTCATACATCTGCTGATCCGCCCGCATGAAGACATCCGCCACACAGGCATCCTCCTCAAATCCGGAGGTGCCGCAGGCAATGACAATTCCGCCGGAGCAGCGGGCCTTTTCATTATGATCCCTGACCTGCCCGATCAGCTCCCGGATGGCGGCCAGGTCCGCCCCCTGGGAAATCACGGCAAATTCATCCCCGCCGATGCGGAAAACAGGGCTGTGCTTGAAAATATCGCAGATCAGCCGGCAGGCATCCCGCAGATACTGGTCCCCTGCCTGATGGCCCTGTGTATCGTTGACCTTTTTGAGATCATTCACATCCAGAACCGTGACCGCAAATCCGGAGACCTCATGCGCCCGGATCTGCCGGTTCAGTTTCTTCTCTTCTTCCTGATAGGCATGTTTGTTCCGGACCCCCGTCAGGGCATCCAGATTCGCCTGAGTCCTGGCCTTTTCAAGCTGCCGGGCATATTCCTCTTCCCGGCGCACATTGGCATCGATGTTGTTAAAGCCGATGACCAGGCGCGCACCGTTCTTTTCCTCCACCATCCCGGCCTTGATCTGGTAATAGACGGAGTGATTCCCCATCACAAAGCGCAGGCTCAGTGCATAGGTTCCGCCCCGGGCGGTTGCCTGCTGCACGCTTTCCCGGGTAAACAGGGAAACAAAGCGCGGATAGTCCTCCGGGTCGATGAAATCGCGCCCTTTGACACGAAGCATGGCAAAGAAGTCCTCCCCGGTTTCAGGGATCTCAAACATTTCCGCACCGGAGGAGGTGCTGTATTCCCGGTAAGCGCCGCTCTCCGGTTCCACCAGGTACACGCTCAGAAACGTGCCCGCCAGAACACTCATTCTGGTATAGGCAATGCGCTCCTCCATAGCACGCTCTGCCTCCCGGCGCTGCCGGATCTGTTCATTCACATCCATGATTCCCAGGATGACAAACCGCTCATCGTCCTCCATCCGGGTCACCTTCATATTGACATACCGGTATTCCTGTCCGCACAGGAGGCGGTACGTGAACATGTGGGTGCCGTTCCGGTTCAGGGTTTCAATCAGCGTGGGGCGGTCCAGCGTCTGCAGGAATGCCGCGCGGTCATCCGGATGGATCAGTTCCTCCGACTCAATCTTGCACTGGTCAAAGAAATGTTCGCCATGCCGGAGTTCGGTCATCTGATTCCGAACCATTTCCGTCGAATACTCCGCATATTCGCCGTTTTCCAGGTTGACATAGTAAATATCAATATAGCTGCTTGAGAGTGCCTGTGCAATATGCGTGTAAATGATCCCGATGCTCCGGGCCCGCTCATAGGCCTCACGGGTGGAGGCGTTTTCCCGCTGTACCCGGACCATGTCCGTCACATCCTGCGACATGCCCAGGGTGCAAAGCCGCCCCGCCGCATCCCGGAATTTCAGTTTGGTCGTCTGAAACTGTCGCTGATGGCCTGCCGCGTCCAGCACATCCTCAAAAAAGACATATTCTCCATTCTGTTTGATCTGAATCGGGCAGATATGGGGAGATTCAAGTTGCTGCATGCACAGCAGTTCTCTTTATCGGGACCAGCCCGGTTTTCGTCAGATTCCTTTGTCCGTTGTCCGGACCTCCGGCAGATGGTACATAAGCCCATACGGCGCGCAAAAGCTGAACACACCAAAAAAAGGACAGGAATTTCTGCCCTCCTGCGCCGGAGACAACAGGGTTACCCGGACGTTTCCAGTATTGTTCCCTGTCTTTCAATTTGCCTTAATTATACCAAATTCAGTGAACCTTGACAACTCGATTCTATAAACCTGTAAAAAATTACACAATCTGCTTTCAGCCTGGTTTCAGCTTTGGTTCCTCCGGAAGTTGCCCGGAAAACAAAAAGTACCTCTGAACCGTTCAGAGGTACTTTTTTGGCCGTCAGCCTGGACTTGCTGCCGCTTTGCGGCAGGCCCTGTGCTATGCCGAAATCAGCTCCCGGCCGGCCTCCCCCTCAAACCGGAGGATATCATCAATCCGCACATCAAAGACGGCAGCCAGCACGGCAAGGTTGTCAACGGTGGGCAGGGCCACGCCGCGCTGCCACTTGTAGATGGCCTGCGGCGTGCTGAACCCGAAGATTTCCTGGAGATCCTTCACGCTCATTCCGGCGTTTCTTCTCATGCGAGTAATGTTCATTCCCGTTGCGGTCATGTCAATGACCGGAATTCGATTCATTTCATTTACGCTCCTGTTCCGGCCGGAGCCGGAACAGTCCGGTTCAGCCTGCCTTAAAATTGTAGATGGGTTTCAGTACCTCAAGGATGTCCACGCTTTCGCCGATCACGCCGATAATATCCTCAAGGGATTTATAGGCCATGGGCGCCTCATCCAGGGTCGCCTCACTGACCGATGTGGTATAGATGCCGGCCATTTCCCGGCGATACGCATTAAGATCCAGCTGTTCTCTGGCCGCCGACCGGGAGAGGAGACGTCCGGCACCGTGCGGGGCGGAATAGTTCCATTCCTCATTGCCTTTGCCCCGGGCCAGAATGCTGCCATCCCGCATGTTGACGGGAATCAGAACAAGTTCGCCCCGGTGCGCCGCGATGGCCCCTTTCCGCAGAATCATCTCCTCCATGTCGATGTAGTTGTGCACCGTATGAAATGCCTGCTGCGCCTCAAGACCCAGCTGCCCCAGGATGAACTGCGCCATGCTCTCCCGGTTCCGAAGGGCAAACTGCTGGCAGATCCCGACATCATGCAGATAATCGGCAAGTGCCGTCCCGGACAGATCGCAGAGATCCTCCGGCACCTTCAGTTCCTGGGGATCCCAGTGAAGGCCGCGCAGTGCCTCCTGAATTTCGCTCCGGCGTCCCTGGGCTTTGTATTCAGCGATCAGGGCATCCCGCCGGGCATAGTATTCGCCCTTGCCGCGGTTCAGCTCCACCGCCAGATGCTGGTAATGCTCCGCCACCTGTTTTCCAAGGCTTCGTGAGCCGGAGTGAATCACCAGGTATCGGGTCCCGTCCATGGCCTGATCAATCTCGATAAAGTGGTTTCCGCCGCCCAGGGTTCCAAGGCTGCGTTCAATGCGCCTGGTATCCCTCAGCCCCCGGTAGCAGCGAAGATCCGCCAGTGCCTCAAAGCGCTCCCGGCGCCCCGGCCAGACTGCCATGCCAGAGGGCAGGGCGTGGGCCGCCGCGTCCATCTGCTCAAGGTCGATGTCCGTTTTCCCAAGACTGACCGTATACATGCCGCAGCCGATATCAACGCCCACGATATTGGGGACCACCCGGTCCCGGACCGTCATGGTCGTCCCGATCGTGCAGCCCCTGCCGGCATGTACATCCGGCATGATGCGTATTCGGCTCCCCTCGGTAAAGGGGCTGTCGCACATCCGCCGGATCTGCTCTACGGCACTGTCCTCAATGACGCTGGCATAGCACAGGGCTGTACTCACCTTGCCTCTGATTTCCATCCTTTTCTCACTTCCTCTGCTTTAAGATAACAAAAAGCCGTCTGCCTATATAAGGCAGACGGCAGGGAACCGGTCTTTTATCGACAGACCGTCCGATACGGAGCCTTACAGGCATGCGAAACAAGACCATCCTGAAGGATGGACAGACATTCCGGCTTGCTATAAGACAACGTTATACGAATGACGGTCATGGTTTTTTCCTTTCCGGGCACTGCCCTGCTTGATGGTTCTTACTATATCACGGTTTCCCTGATTCGTAAATAAACCTGCAGTATAATTTTTCTGCAGGCCGGGCCGGCTCAGTTGAAGCCGACCACTTTATCGGCAAGATGATACACGAGCCGGGAAATGCCCATTCCGGTACGGGAACGGGCACGGGACAGCGAACCGATCAGGCCGTGTGCCAGCTTCTGATACAGTTCCGGATTTTTCTCCCGGATGTATGCCCAGAGCGCATCCCGTTTTTCAAGATTTTCCGGCTTTTCAGAGAGAATGG
This sequence comes from Clostridia bacterium, assembly GCA_017626895.1. GTDB lineage: Bacteria > Bacillota > Clostridia > Christensenellales > Aristaeellaceae > Ventricola. The sequence goes on from JAGAHV010000158.1 coordinate 21,828, forward strand.
CCAGAATGGAGGAAATGGCGGTAATAATCTCAAAATAACTGTAAAGGTATTTCCGGCAGTGCATCTCAGGGACCGCCATCACATCCACTGCATCCAGCATGAGCCGGTTGACCAGCATCTGCTGGTCGATCCGCTGAATCATCACATTTTCGTGAACCGACTGATCCTCCCGGCCGATATAGTAGTGATAGAGGGTCTCATGCATGTAATACATCCGCCTGACAAAGCGCATGGGTACATACACATAGAGATTGTCCACATAAAACGTATGCTTGGGCAGGCTCAGTCCGCACTCAAGCAGTATCTCCCGCCGGTACGTGGCCGAATGCATCAGGATATACTGTCCGGTATGCAGGTTATGCATCTCCTCCCAGGTAAACACGCGGTCCTCCGGCAGGGCATTGGCATACTGCATGACATGTTTTCGGGTGACGCCGGTTTTGTCGTAGACAAAATCCGTAATAAAGAGATCCACCGGCTCCTGGAAGGTCTTCAGCTGCCGGATCATCTTCTGCAGCACGTCGCTGTCAAACCAGTCATCCGAATCAAGCACCCGGAAATACAGCCCGGTGGCATGCGAAAGGCCGCACATGACCGCATCCCCATGACCGCCGTTTTCCTTGTGAATCGCCTGTACGATTCCGGGATACTTTTTCTCATACTCATCCGCTATTCCGGCTGTTCCGTCCGTGGATCCGTCATCCACAATCAGGATCTCCACGTCCTCACCGGCAGGAAGGATGCTGTCAATGGCATGACGCATGTATGCCTCGGAGTTATAACAGGGGACCGTCACAGAGAGTATTTTCATCTTACTTTCACCTCAAACAGTTATATCAGGCCGTGGCCGGTGCCCAACAAAAAAGCTGCGGGAATTGCCTGCAGCCTTTTGGATTCGATCGGCGCGGAATCTCAGCGGGTACCGGTCTGAAACCGTCCTCTGTCCTTCTTGTTTTCCGGAATCGGGGCAATTTCACCGGCATCGCGCAGGGCGTTGCGGGTAAGCAGAGGACCGACCAGTTCATAAATCAGAACCCCGAACAGGGTCACGTTTCGGATAATGGAGGCATCCATTCCGCCAAGGACGGAAGCCTGATTCACCATGCCCAGGGCAACACCGGCCTGCGGCAGAAGGGTAATTCCCAGATACTTGACCACATTGGGCGGACACTTCATTGCCTGTGCACTCACCCGGGCACCCATATACTTGCCCAGGGAACGGGAGAGAATATAGGCAACGCCAATCAGGACATACACCGGCTGAGCGAATACGCTCAGCTCCAGTGCCGCGCCGCTCAGCACGAAAAAGGTGGCATTCAGCGGAGCTGTCCATTTTTCCGCCCGTTTCATGATATCCGCCGAGTACTCACTGGTGTTGCAGAAAACCGTCCCCAGCATCATGCACACCAGCAGGGTGGAGAAGGAGATCTCCGCCGGGCCCACCGGAATGCGCAGGTAGGACAGTGCAATGGTCATCAGCACAAAGGAGATCGTCATGGACAGACGGTTGGAGTTGGAATAGAACAGTTTCTCAATCTTCGAGAGGCACAGTCCGAGACCGCCGCCCAGCAGCAGAGAAAAGACGATTTCGAGGACCGGGTTGACAATGACGGAAATGACATCCAGATTGCCCACCTTCATGGCCTGCGCAATTCCAAAAGACACGGAGAACACGACGAGACCGACCGCATCATCCAGCGCGACGATGGGGAGCAGGAGACGGGTCAGAGGACCATCCGCCTTATACTGACGGACGACCATCAGGGTGGCCGCAGGCGCTGTTGCCGAGGCAATGGCCCCCAGCACAATCGCCACGCGGATCGGCAGGACCGCCTCGCCCAGAATGAAATGCAGGGCGATCAGGACCCCGTCCACAATCAGGGAGGCGATCACCGCCTGAAAGATGCCGATGATCGTGGCCGCCTTGCCCGTATGCTTCAGTTCCTCCAGCAGGAACTCCGAGCCGATGGAAAAGGCGATGAAGCCCAGTGCCGTCTCATTGATGATTCCCACCGACTGGACATCCGCATAACTGGCAAAGCCGACACCGTTCAGGCCGAGCCGGCCGATTCCATACGGCCCGATAATCAGTCCGGCGATCAGGAATGCCGTCACATCCGGGAAATTCAGGCCCATCTTCTTAAAGACACGGGTCAGCATCAGACCCGCAAACAACGCAATTGAAACCGACAGGAATATTTGCATTTCCATGGAAACATAACCTCACTTAATCGATTGGTGCGTCTGCACCAATCCCACTTTTAACAGCAAAAAGGAATTATAGTCATTCAGCTGTCAGATTTCAAGGTTATTCTTCCATAAAAAACCGTGCGGTTAATGGTCATGTGCCTTTTTCCACTCCCGGATCTCCGTCAGCCGCTGCGCATACCGGCCCTCAAGCCCCTGTGTCGTCGGCTGATAATACACCCGGTCCATCAGGTCCTCCGGCAGGCAGTGCATGGCACTCAGCTTTTCCTGCGTGTCATGGGCGTACACGTACCCCTTCCCGTACCCGAGACTGTCCATGAGTTTCGTGGGCGCATTGCGGATCTGCATTGGCACCGGTTCCGCCAGACGGGTACTGGCGTCCTTTTTGGCACTCTCATAGGCCACATAGAGGGAATTGGACTTGGGCGACAGGGAAAGGTACACTACCGCCTGGGTCAGATGAACCGAGCACTCAGGCATTCCCAGGAAATGACACGCCTGATAGCACGCCACCGCCTGCTCAATCGCGCGGGGATCGGCCAGCCCCACATCCTCACTGGCAAAGCGAACCAGGCGCCGGGCCACATACAGGGGATCCTCCCCCGCCTCCAGCATCCGCGCCAGCCAGTAGACGGCCGCATCCGGATCCGAATTGCGCATGGACTTGTGCAGCGCGGAGATGATGTTGTAGTGTTCCTCCCCGTTCTTATCGTACAGCAGCGACTTTCTGGAGGTAATCTGGGCGAGAATCTCCTCCGTCACCCTCACCGTTCCATCCGCCGCAATCTGCCCGTTGAGAACAGCCATTTCCAGGGTGCCCAGGGCCATGCGGGCATCCCCGTTGGCAAAGACGGCAATCTGCCTGAGCACCTCCGGCGCCATCTGCACCTGCATGCTGCCAAAGCCCCGGGGATCCCGGAGGGTCCGCTCAAGCATGCAGCGGATATCCTCCGGTTCCAGTGCCCGCAGGACAAAGACCTTGCACCGGGACAGAAGCGCCCCGTTAATCTCAAAGGACGGGTTTTCCGTTGTCGCCCCGATCAGGATAATGCTGCCCTTTTCCACATAGGGCAGAAAGGCATCCTGCTGTGCCTTGTTGAAGCGGTGGATCTCATCCACGAAGAGGATGGTCCGCTCGCCGAACCGGCGTCCCTCCTCCGCCCGCTCCATCACAGCCCTTGCTTCCTTGATTCCGCCGGTGACGGCAGAGAAATCCGCAAAGGAGGCCTGTGTCCGGCTGGCAATGATTCGGGCCAGTGTGGTTTTCCCCACGCCGGGCGGTCCCCAGAAAATCATGGAGGTAATCCGGTCCTCTTCAATCAGCCGGCGCAGGATCTTCCCCGGCCCCAGCAGATGCTGCTGGCCGACAAATTCCGTCAGATCTCTGGGACGCATCCGGGCCGCCAGCGGCTGCTCATTGTCCTGTTCAAACATATTCGCCTGTTCCATCATGGCAGCTGACTGAATACCTCACCCAATTTCTCATGAATTACCAGGTCCGCAATCTCATCCCTGGCTGTCGGCGTCTTGTTGATCAGTACCAGACGGCCGCCCCTGTACTCATCCAGGTAGGCAGCTGCCGGATACACCGAGAGCGACGTTCCCGCGACGATCAGAAGATCCGCCTGACGGATCGCCTGAACCGCGCCAAATGTCACATCCGGATCCAGTCCCTCCTCATAGAGAACCACATCCGGCTTTACCCGTCCGCCGCAAGCGGGACACACCGGTACCTCCGGCAGCTCCATAAATGCCTTCAGATCAAACATCCGGCCGCATTTCTGGCAGATGTTGCGGTGAACGCTTCCATGCAGTTCATACACCCGGCGGCTGCCGGCCGCCTGATGCAGTCCGTCGATATTCTGGGTCACCACGGCAAACAGCCGCCCTTCCCGCTCCCACTGGGCCAGTTTCAGATGCACCACATTGGGCCGGGCATCCGGAAACAGCATTTTCTCCCGGTAGAACTGGAAAAACACTTCAGGATTCCGCTGGTAAAACGTATGGGAGATAATGGTTTCCGGCGGATATCTGTACTTCTGTTTGTACAAACCATCCGGCGAGCGGAAATCCGGGATGCCGCTCTCCGTTGAAACACCTGCTCCCCCGAAAAAAACAATCCGACTGCTTTCCTTTACATAGGTTTTCAGCAGTTCCAGTTTCTTTTCATCCATTTCTGTTCCTCCTTTCCTGGGCTCAGGGCTGGTCTTTGCCTGAGCCGCTGCACAATGCCCTTTGCAGGCCTCAGTTCTGTGTCAGTCGCCTGGATTCAGCCCACTCCACACCTCAGGCGATTAAAGAAGCAGCATCTTTTCCGACTGAAAGGTACACTCAAGCCGGCTTTTCACCATTTCCAGCAGAGAATAAAAGACGGCTGAGGATACCTCGAGGCCGCCATCCAGCGCAGCCAGTCCCTCTTTCATGATCCACTGCATGTCCGCCACGTCTTTCCCGGTGAGGCGCAGCTCTCCGTTTTTGCGGCACTCCCTGCAGAGAATGCCGCCCCTTGTCAGGGAAAATCCAAAGGCATCCCCCTCATCCGGAGTCAGCGGTGCGCCGCAGGCGGCACAGTTCCGAACTCCGGGGCGGAATCCGTTGAGTGAGAGGAGCCCGGCCATAAACACCGCCGTGACGCTGCGCGGACTGGCACCGCCATAGGCCAGATGTGCCAGGGAACGCAGAAAATGCAGAAACAGGCGCGGCTCCGGCTGGTCCGGCTGCACCACCACCCGGCACATTTCCAGCATCAGGGTCCCATGACTCAGACGTCCGTAGTCCTCACGAAGCGGATAAAAAGCATCCGTCACCTGACAGGATACCAGCGACGCATGTTCACCGGATGTATACAGGAGATATTCTCCCGAGCAGAAAAGCTCGCTGGCGGAAAGGAGCGGACTTTTAGGGGATTTGGCCCGTCGGGCCAGTACCTCAAGCCGCCCCCGGTCAGGCGAAAACAGGGTCAGCATCCGGTCACTTTCCCGGTAATCCGTTCGGCCAATCACGACCGCATTGGTTTTTATCTGTGCCATTATCCTCTCCTCCGCTCTCGGCCCGGCTGCCCGGGCAGCCATCCGGAAAGCCTGCCGCAATCAGGCACGCAGTCTCTTTCCCTCGCTGCAAAGAACCAGGATAAAGGCGATCGGGACGCAGGCCATGAACGAATAGGCATACCGCACCAGGATGCAGGCGGAAAACACATAGGACAGGATGATCCCCCAGATGGGCAGCAGGACCAGCCCTGACCCGGCGCGCCGCACCCGGATCATGAACGCAAGCAGCAGCAGTGCATAGACGTACATGGACGGCCTGAAAAGAAGCGCCAGAATCGGGATGCGCTCATGACGGGAGGAGTGGGCGATTCCCTGCAGGAAACTGTGCAGCCGCCGCAGAACCGGCTGCTGTTCCAGTGTGCCCGCCTCGATGGGGAAGATGATTTCCGTCTTTGTGTAAACAAAATCCCAGCCCTCGGAATCCATGGCATGCGAATGACTGATGTCATCCGGATTCCAGATTCCGGCGCAGTTCAGCAGGAACGCCTCAAGGTAAATACCCGGGTACCGCATGCCGTACTTGAGCCAGGTCTGCCAGAATTTCCCTTTTTCCGCCTTATAGCGTTCATAATTAAAGTTCCCGCCCTTGGCGGTATCCGCCGAATAGGGACGATATCGCTCAACGGCTCCCTCTGCCCACCAGGTACTCAGCTCTGCCCGTTCCTCCTCCGGCATCTTTGCCCGGTTGGCTGTCCGCATCAGCTGCTGACAGGGCACGGACATCATTTCACTGGCCGGTGTATCCCATGCTTTTACGGACATCCGCAGGGCTTTGGGAACGGCAAGCGCCACCACCAGGGTCACCGCAGCCAGAACCAGTGCCCGTTTATTGCGGCAGATCAGGACAAGTGCCAGACAGGCAGGCACATAGGAAAAGACACCGTTATGACGGAGAAGTGACAGTGCCAGGCAGGTCAGAACAATCCCCGCCTGCCGCCCGCGCGAGGCCATCAGGCCCTCCGGATCCTCCTGGGCCTGCCAGATCTCAGTCACCAGCAGCGTCAGCATGGCCGCGAACATGGCATCCTTCACCGTGGAAACGGCCATGAGACCGTGCACGGGGAACAGTGTAAAGAACAGCAGCGTAAACCAGGCAGCCCAGCGCGGAACACGCTTTGACACAAAACAGGTCACATAGGCATAAGCGGCTGCCATTACCAGCAGCTGAACCACGCAGTACATCGCTGCCCCGAGGGTATACGAGCCTGTCAGATGATAGCCAAGCGAAAACAGAACCCCGGTCAGGATGGTGTGAAACACCGGATGCGCGCCAAAGTACGGTCCCCGCTGATACTGCAGGAGTTCCGTAAAGAAATCATAATTGACAATGCCGGGAAAATACGCCAGCAGAAACAGCACATAGCTCAGGGTAATCACGGCAAAACAGGGAAGAAAGTGAAAGATCCTTCTCCCCTTTTCCGTCGCCGGTGCGGGACGGAGCGAAAGCAGACAGGAAAACAGTGTTCCCAGGAAGGGCGCCGTCATCACCGGCACGGCAAACCGCCGGATCAGGCTGCCCATCCCTGGCAGAAAGGCACCGTATACGGTCAGCTCACTGCCGATTCCCAGGAAGAAAGAGAAAATCAGGCCGAACAGAATTCCATAGGAAAGTGCCCTTCCGGACTGTCTCTCATAAACCTGCCGGACCGGGAAAAAAGACGCCACAAACAGGATGGTCGGATAAACGGCAGACCTGAATATGCGGCTGTCCGGATCAATTGAGGTCAAATAGGGAGCGGCCAGCATGGCCAGCCCTACCGTCACCAATGCCGCCAGTGTGGACTGCTTTCGAATGATTTCCATTCCTTATCCCTCCATTTTCACTCCGGCACCGCCGGAAAAAGATATAGAAAAAGCACCGAGGTGATCGGTGCTTTCAGGATTCCATGCTTACTGCTCTACCGGATAGACGCTGCACTGGGTCCTATTTTTGCCAAGGCGCTCATAGCGAACAACACCGTCGACCAAAGCGAACAGGGTATCATCTCCGCCAATTCCACAGTTCAGACCGGGATGAATGTGCGTCCCGCGCTGACGATACAGAATATTGCCAGCAAGTACAACCTGTCCATCCGCACGTTTTGCGCCAAGGCGCTTGGATTCGCTGTCGCGTCCGTTGTGGGAGGAACCAGTGCCCTTCTTATGGGCGAAGAGCTGAAGATTCATCTTAAGCATTTGCTCTGCCTCCATTTCTCATCTCTACCCGGGTAAAATCCGGATAAGTTTCTTCAATGTTTTTAAGTCCCGTCAGGATGGTTCTAAAGATTATCTCTGCTTTTTCCTGCTGCGTATTGTCAAGAGAACCGGGAAGAAAACAGGCAAGATATCCATCTTCCATTTCCGTCCGCGGAATGATCCCGGCAACACACTCAAGTGCATTCGCTGCCGTAATGGTCAGCGCCGAAACGGCACTGCAGACAAGATCATAGGTTCCATCCGCGCTGCTCTCCGCATGACCACTGGATACAAATCCCGTGATTCTGCCGGAAGCATCCTTCTGAAAGGTGACAATGTTCATTATCAGGCGATTTTGGTGATTTCAACCTTCGTATACGGCTGACGATGACCATTCTTGCGATGGTAGTTCTTCTTGGACTTATACTTGTAGACGATGATCTTCTCGCCCTTTACCTGTCCGAGAACCTTGCCCTCAACGCAGGCACCCTCAACAGTCGGGGTTCCGATCTTGACACTGTCATCGCTGCCCACAAGCAGGACATCAAAAGAAACTGTAGAGTTGACTTCCTTGTCGAGCTTCTCAACAAAGATTACGTCACCCTCACTGACGCGATACTGTTTGCCACCCGTCGCGATAATTGCGTACATCTGGTGACACCTCCATTTTTCAATACTCGCCGGACATCGGTAGCCACAGGCATTTAATAACCGTTTCCGAGCGGCTCGGTTTGGTATCTTATCAGGTTTCAGGAGGCCTGTCAATCCCCCAAAAGGGACTTTTCACAATTCCCGTCCGAAACGCCCAAGGTTCAGGTTCAGTATCCGGAGGCCTGCTGTCCCTTGACCAGCTTGATGATCCGGCTGGTTCCAAGACGCGTTGCGCCCAGATCAAGGAAGCGCTCCGCATCATCAAGCGTTGAGATGCCGCCCGCAGCCTTGATTCCCTTACCAGGTTTCATGTGTTCTGCCATCAACGCAATGTCCTCAAAGGTTGCTCCGCCTGTTGAGAAGCCGGTAGAGGTCTTGATATAATCTGCATTCGAATCGGAGACGATTTTGCACATCCGGATCTTCTCTTCCTCCGTCAGGAGGCAGGTTTCAATAATCACTTTCAGAACGCGGCCGCTGCACGCCGCCTTTACCGCGTTGATTTCATTCAGCAGCTCATCGTCTTTTCCTTCCTTCACCCAGCCGACATTGATGACCATATCAATCTCATCTGCGCCGTTCTCCACTGCATTTTTCGTTTCAAAAACCTTCGTCTCCGTCGTCGAATACCCGTTGGGGAATCCGATGACCGTGCAGATCTTTACCCGGTCCGGACGGTTTCCCATATACATGTTCGCATGCATCACAAAGCTCGCCGGAATACACACACTCGCTGTATGATAATGCATGGCATCCTCACAGATAACCTGAATCTGCGGCCATGTACTGTCCTGTTTAAGCAGGGTATGATCCACTGCGCTCAAAATCCTGTTAATATCCATTTACCTTAAGGACTGAACCCCTCAGTCCGCTCCTCCTTTATCATTTTCTGGCGACAAAGAATCGCTTGCCATCGGTTGACCTGGCGTTGAGTTCATTATATCGGTTATTGGCCCGTTAAATCAAGTGCTGGATCTTGATTTTGTCGTTTTGACATACCGCTGATAATGTCACTGCACGATAGCAACTTGTAAATAAACGCGGCATCCTGTATACTACCTATCAGTTACCGATGCCATCCGCATCATCCGATATTGTCCGCAGCCCGTCACGCGACTGCACTTTTTACAAGGGGAGGAAAAACAATGATTATTGGAATGCGCGGCCATGACTTTGGCCGTATGGAACCTGAAGCGCTGGCCGAAAAAATTGCCGCATGCGGCTTTTCTGCCACCCAGCTAGCCTTTACCAAGGCTTTTCCCAAGCCTGCAGCAGAATATATGAACCCGGAAAGTCTCACAAAAATCCGTGAAATCTTTACCAGTGCCGGTATTCAGATTCCCGTCATGGGCTGCTATGTCAGCGCAAGCGACCGCGATCCGGAAAAGCTCGCAGCTGAAAAAGAGCGTTTCTCCAACGCACTTCGTGCCAGCATTACGCTTGGCGCCGGATGCGTCGGAACGGAAACCACCCATTTCACCTTCCCGGAAAGCGAGCGGGAACCGGCATATCAGCGCCTCCTGGATTTTACCAAAACTGTGTCCGTAACAGCCGAGGAGTGCGGTGCACTGGTTGGCATTGAACCGGTTGCTGTTCATACCCTCAACACACCCGAACTGGCCGGTCGTCTTCTCTCCGAGGTCAATTCTCCGAATCTTCGGATTATTCTCGACCTTTGCAACCTCCTCACTCCGGCGCACACCGCACCGGAGGCACAGATGGAAATGCTCGAACGGGCGCTCTCCATTTTCGGCAGCAAAGTCTGTGCACTGCACATTAAGGACGGCGTTTTTAATGCCGAAGGGCACTGGGAAAACCGCCCGCTTGGCGAGGGAATCATGGACTGGGCTCATCTTTTCCCGCGTCTGCGCCAGACGCTGGATCACCTCTGCGCCCTGCGTGAGGATGTCTGGCCGGGAAATGCCGAAACGGAATGCCGCATGATGAAAGCGTGGGCAGCCCTCTAAACAAAAAAGACAGAACCGAAACG
>JAGAHV010000159.1:0-123351 GCA_017626895.1 Clostridia bacterium
GGCCGAAGGGTTCCTTGTGCTGTGCCAGGAACGAATAGTCCGCCTGCAGCAGACGCTCTGCCTGTTCCCGGCTCACATCCAGAATCCGTTTCCGGATGGTCACCCCGTTTTTCTGCTTGTATTCAAGGGAGACATGGCCCGGATTCTCCGGATAGGTTCTGAGCCGGATATGTCCGCGATACGTCAGGCTCTGTTCCCTGTCATAGAAATCCTTGTTAAAGATCGTGTCAAAATACACCGAGCGGACAAGATACCCGCTGCTGCCCGAATACGCATCCGGACGGATATACCGGTTAAGGCGTTTCCGGATCATTTCCTCATCCATGTGGTTGATCCGGTATTTGGATTCAAAACGCTCTACATCACGCATGGACGCCTCCGTTTCCGGATTTCCGCTTTCCTAATCCAAACAGCTTTCGTTTCTTCTTTCCTTCCAGTTCCACCACCGTCTTCCTCCTGTCCGCTTTGCCCGGACCGCCGGTAGCCGCCTGGGAGGATACCTGCATCTTATAATCCTCCAGATTGATATCATAGAGGTCATTATAGGTTTTAAAGCGGTGACCGTTGACAATGATTTTCTTCTGATTCAGAATGCCCAGCACCATCAGCGAGGCACAGACGAGGATAATAATGAAGAAATTATGGGTGATGAAAATGTAGAGGAACAGTCCGACTCCGATGGTGCCGAATACACACGTGACATACGCGAGAATTTTTTTCGCGGTATCCGTCATTTCCCCTTTTTCCGCATCCACCAGCCACATGATAAATGTGATAAACAGATACATGCCTATGGCACTGAAGCAGCCGGGGAGAACCAGGATCGGAATCCACATCGCTGCTCCGGTAAAGATCGGAAGCAGGTTTCGCATGGACAGATAGGCACAGAAAATGCCAAAGTACAGACATGGACAGGCCCGTCCCAGAAGAACGCCGCAGAAAATGATCAGTCCTGAACAGACCAGAAAGACCAGCATCAGGAACAGATGCGGCAGAGAAGGGACAAAATCAAATCCGGACGCGGTTGTTAAATGCAGTCCTGCCAGAAACGCTTCCATCCCGTCCATCACTCCTTTCTAGGCCTTAAGGTCTGTCCATGGGCCATCGGCTGTTCCCTCCAGCCCTGACAAACCCTGTCACTGCCCGTTTTACTTGATTGACAACTCCCACTCCGGGCCTGCCCGGACACTTACAGCACCTCTGCCAGAGAAACAAAACGGTACTGCTTGCGCTGTCCCTCCATCTTGGTCAGATAGGCATCCAGCGCACCGGGCATGTATTCCGGCATCTCATCCAGATGGAAAATATAGATCTGGCCGCTCTTGATTTTCTGATTCAATGTGCTGACAAAATTGGCACTGCTTTTGATTCCGGCATACTCGAAGGTAAAATAGCCGGATACGCTGTAGGTATAGCCGCACCCAAATACGGTTTCAAGACCGGATTTGCTGGCCGCCAGCAAATGGGGTCTGAACAGCGTCGAGAGCACCGGTCTGCCGCCGCTTGACAGGTCGCCGACAATGTTGACCAGGGTATCATAGCTCTTGACCAGATCCTCGCGCAGGGCCTTTACCTGCGAACTTGTCAGGTCAAGGAAGGTGGCAGAAGATTTATAGGTGGCCAGCGACATCCCGGTATGGGTATTGCTGCCAATCGTATGCCCGGCAAGACCGATTTCCCGGAGAAGGCCGGGATTCTTTGCCGCATCGGCCGTCCGGATAAAGAACGTCGCCTTAATGCTGTGCTTTTTCAGCACATCCAGAAGCGCCTCAATCCGGTCATCACTGCCCCACCCGTCAAAGGTCAGGAACACCATGTCGCGGTCGTTCTTAATCACCCCTGTCCGGTCCAGCAGCTTGATTTCCGCGTCGGTAAACCCGGGCAGGTACCCTTTCGTCTTCATCCAGTCAATGCCGATATACCGGCGCTCAATGACCGCCATGGTATCACCCGTCAGCTGGCCCGGACGGATTTTTCCTTTCACGGTCGAGAGAACGGCCGACGGGTCCACCGGATACTGGAAGACGTACTGGGTATTGGTCATCATATCGTTGACCCCCAGTGCGGGGAGTGTGGTATAGGAATTCATGATCAGACGGATTACATTGGCAACCAGCAGGTCACTGGTGGTCCGGCCCAGTTCAAAGTGCAGAATTTCGCCCCGTCCGATAATGTCTTTTCCAATAATGGAGTTGCAGATCTGTCTGGCGGTTCCCAGCGCAACGGAGGCATCCGTCACGACACTTCTGCTCTGGGAAAGCACCGTATAACCGCCGGCTGCCGCCGCCTGGCGCAGCATGGTGGACGGGCTGCCCGTCAGCTGACGAAGACAGACGCGTCCGCTGAAACCGATTTTGGTTCTCAGGGTGTTTTCTGCCTCGAATATGGCGGAGAGCAGATCCTCCGTGGTCAGAAAGCGTCCGGTATTGACCGCCAGCCCCACCGCATGTCCGGCGCTGGCCACATAGGATACCAAGTCCGCATTGTTCGCCAGGTCCTCAAATGACACAAAGAACGTTCCCGTGCTCCCGGTTTCCGTCAGGACATTCAGAACATTCCGGAGTTCCTGCTGTGTGCCGAGGCCCTGAAAGGTCAGAATAATCCCCTTCTGAATGGTATAAATGTGATTGATGATTTCAGCAGACCGCTGTTTGTTCGATTCTACCAGCGTTTTTGCTCTGGCCGAGGCATTTCCGCTCACGGATGAGAGCGTCACCTGCTGCGCATTTGAAAGATTGGCCACCAGCGAAGTGGGTGCCGGAGTAATATAGGTATCCTTCGCCGGTTCGGTTGAATCCGGCAGCGGTGTGACAGCGACCGAGCTGAAAATGTTCTGCCGGGTCCCTGACACAGGATTACTGCTGGAATTGCTTATCCGTATGGCACGAAGTCGGAATCCAACGATCAGCGTCGCGACTAAGACGACAGACAGAATCAGCGTCAGCCTCAGCTGCCTTTTAAATCCGTCCATTGTTTCCCTCCTCCTTTTTTAAGCCGTCACATTACTGCGGTAATACATTCGTCAAAGGCACAAACCGGAATTTATTTCCGACAGCGGTCAGGTACTGGTCAATCAGGTCCGGCAGATCCACTTCCTCATCATTCACATAGGAGATGGACAAAATTGCTCCGCCCTTGGTTGCTGCAAGCATTTCAGAGAGCTGGTCTTCCCTGTAGATCCAGTATTTTTCCGCTTCCTCCTCTGCCGTCGGATCGGGCTCAACACCCTCGATGTTCAGATAGGCCCCGCCGACGGACCAGGAGAATCCGCTGTCAAATACGGCATTCATGCCCACCGGATTGATTCCGTCATAGGGCGGACGGAAATAGGTGGTCAGCGCCGGTTTTCCGTCTTTCAGCGGAATATCCCCCATGATCCGCATCAGCGTATCATAGGCGGTTTTAAATTCACCCTGAAGGGCCCTCAGGGCAACCTCACGGTTTCTCAGGATATCCTCCGTGGTACTGGCCGTGGACGAGGTATAGACTGAATTAAACGTCTTGTCGGCCCGAACCGCCAGCGCATGCCCTTCCTCGGCAATGGCGCGGGTCAGGTTGGGGTTCCAGTCCGCCGTTTCCGTACGGATAAAGAACGTGGCCTTTGCCCCGTGCTTCTTGAGCACATGGAGCAGCGGCGTCACAAACGCATCCATATCCGCATCATTGAAGGTCAGATAAACCTCATTTCTGGAATTCTTGATGACGCCGGTCTTGTCGATGGAACGGATTTCCTGCTCACTGAAATCCAGAATCGTTTCCTCTTCCAGAAGCGGTGAACCGATGTAGTGTTCCGTCATCTCGGCCGTCAGGGTGGTCCGCAGCTGGCCGCGCCGGATCCTGTTCCGCACGCCCGGCAGAACCTTGCTGTCCTCAAGCGGATACAGCCACAGTTTCGGCGTATTGTTGATCATGGCATGGAAGCCGTGCAGCGGATACACACTGCGCTCCTCCGCAAACCGGCGGATCAGCTCACCGGACATTTCATCGCTGTAGATAAACTGATTCATATCGAAGTGAACCAGTTCACCCCGGTTAATGGTACGGTCAAAACGGGAGAGGATGTCCAGCATGATCTCCTCTTCATCATCCACCCGCCGGGTGTCCTGCGGACGCACCGGGAACAGATACGAGGTAGCCAGCGAAAATCCGCCTGCCGACGCGGCTTTCAGCAGATTGAATTCCTGATCATAAGGAACATACACCGGCAGTTCATTATTATAACCGAACTGCAGCCGGATTTCCTCCTCACAGGCAATCATTTCCGTCAGATATTCCTCTGCCGTCGGTGAATCGATATCCGGGACATAAATGCCGAGATCATGCCCATCCGCCAGTACCTGACGCACCTTGTCCTTTTCATGAACGGCTTCGTTCAGCGTCACATAGAACAGCGCCTTGCCGTTCAGTGATTTCAGCGTCTGCAGAACATAGTCAAGTTCCTTCTGATTCCCCAGATCCGCAAAGGTAAAAATGCAGCCTTCCTCTGTTGTATCGATGCGACGCACCGGATAGGCAAGGCCCCAGTCCGTCGTCCAGACCCCCAGCCGCTGCTGCGCCTTGAGCCGTGAATTCGTGGAGGCCAGTGCATCCAGAAGGGCGGTCAGGTTCTTGACGACTTTCTCGGAATTGCCGTTTTCAAGATGCACGCGGACGATTTCGCCGCGGACAACGCCCAGAAGCAGCTGCAGCGAAACTTCCTCGTTTACACAGTCATCCAGGCTGATTTCGGAATGCGTGACCACCACTTCGGAAAATCCGCAGGCCGTTGCCGCCCGAAGGCCGGTAATGCTGGGGGTTTCCCGGCTCATGACAGGAACCTTGATCAGGTTGTATCCTGCCCTGAACAGGAACGACAGCGAACAGAGACTGGCCACCAGTTCCTCGCCGCTTGACCCGGTCATGCTGCCGCCCTGATTGTCATACAGCAGACCCACTTCCAGATCGTGGTCAAGCAGTGTCTCGATGACTCTCTGGCTGGTCCGCAGTTCCCCTTCCGTAAAGAAGAAGGTACTGCTCAGGCTCCGTTCTTCAAGCACGTTTGCCAGTGCTTCCATCGTATCCACAGAACTCGTTCCGGTAAAGACCACCTTGACCCGCTCACCCGTAAACCGGGGCATGCTCTCTGTAATCTTTATGGTATCCTCATCGGACACCTGGCGGAACCGGGCAAGGGCATCATTCAGATCACCGGCAGTCATGTTGTCGACCACTGAGACCAGTGCTCTGGTATTGGCTTCCGAACCGGCCTGCCGTGTTTCCCTTCTTCCCCGAAGCATGAGAACCACCACCATCACAATGGCCACGAATGCCACCAGAAGTGCCAGTGTCATTGCCTTTTTCTTACCCATCTTTCCGCCTCCCTTCCTATCCGTTTTCTTTGTTTTCCTCTGTCCCATTCCCTGCCGCAAAGACAGTCCATGGAACAGGTTTCTTTATAACCGACTCAAAGTCTGTTATCTGAATGTCAGCGCAGAGCGAACCTTTTCGATTGCCAGGCTCACAAAGGATGCCACCCTGTCCGCAAAGCTCATGCTTCCAGTGGCGATCCGCGTTGTATAGGTATAGTAGATCGAGTTGCTGGAATTGACCGGCACGACCTCGAGTCCCTCGAAAATGCCGTCGACGACATCCACCGGATCCATGGCCTTGTACGATCCATCCGTCACGCCGGCCCCCAGCGCGACCACGCCGCGCCCGTGAGACCTGACCTCAAGATCGGAGACGATGACCTGATTGTTCACCCAGACCGTCAGTTTGTTTCCAATCAGACGAACGTGAAGCAGAATATTGGTCCTTGTACTGGAACTGTACCGGGCACTTGCCGAATCCGCGCCCTCCGAGATTCCCTTTACCTTGATGCGCTGCAGCTGATTCAGGGTTTCCTGTGCCTGATTGCGCAGCGTCTGATCCGGTTCGTTTTCAAGAATCGCTTTCGCATAGGCGATTCGTCCGGCCAGCTCTTCCTCTTCCCTTGAAACCGTGGCCTGCATGAAGGAAATGGGTTTCTGGAGCCAGGTTTCAAGCGTCTGTCCGGCCTCCCGGATATACATCACGCCATCCTCAATCGATATCTCGATTCCGGCACGCGTATTCCGGTCGGTTCGCAGGTAAACGCTCTGTCTGCCCGCTGCGCTGCCAAGCATCCGCACCGTCAGCTCACAGTCATCAATCATGAGGCCGCGCAGCGCCAGGGTAGCATCGCCGTCCGGTTCCGTGGTGAGAATAATATTGGTATTGCCGAATTCCGCCACGCCGCTGACCAGCATCCAGCGCGCGGCTTCATTTTCATTGCCGAGCGCGAAGCTCTGTTCATCCGCGGTATCATCCCAGACCCGCATCAGAAGGTGATTTACCGGCTGGTTGCCCGGAACGAAGATATAGCTCAGATCGTATGCAGAGGAATCCTTGGTATTGAGTGAGGTTCCCTGCCGGTTATAGTTAATCGCGTAATCCTGGCGGATGTTGTTTCCGTTGATCATCGAGGCCAGTTCAACATTGCCGAAAGCACCGGTATTCGGTTCGGTGAAGACATAAAGCTGCGGCAGTGTTCCGAGAATTCCCTGATATACGTCACGAATTTTCTGATAATTGTTTGAAATGCGCAGACGCATGGCGGATTCTGTTTCCGTGGGAATCCGGTCGGCATCGCGGATGTAATCCGTTTCCGCAAATTCGTAATCCTCATCGATATACGGCTCAAGTGCATCAAACTCTTTTGCGGACAGATTGCCCAGGTAGTTTTCATACCGGTCAAAGACATTGATGTACCGTCTGCTGTACCCGCGCGTCCCGATCTTGATCCGGCCGGTATTCGCCAGACGGGTCAGGGTTTCGCCCGTGATGATGCCCTCAGGTCCAATCTCATCCGCATAGTGACAGACCACGGCGGAGAATCCGACCTCGTTCAGGATATCCTCCACCTGCGTAATGCTTTCCTCTGCCGCATCCAGAAGGAGAATCATGACCGCCTTTTCAGGAAGTCCTGTCCCCAGTTCATAAAAGGTTTCCGCGTCAATGGGCATGATGGAGGTATAGCCGGACCTTCTCAGTGCCTGCATCTGAAGACGGAACGTATTGATGCTCACCTGATCCCCCACCGGATTGGCGGAAATCGTCGGATAGGCAATGGCAGCAAAATGCTGCTGTCCGTACTGTGTGGCCAGATATCCCTGTGCATCCTGCGGATGCAGCAGATGTCCGCCATAGGCATCGATATATTTGTAAGGAAAGGTTTCAATCACAACCTTCTCCTCATTCAGCGTCTGACCGAATAACGAAGCATGGATGAAAAGCAGAACCGCCAGCGCCGCGATTTCAAAGCCAAACTTCAGTTTACGGCGTTCCTCGCGCTGCTGTGGATTCACGGGTTGTTTCAGCATCTTCCCCCCTCCTTTCAAACTTTTCATACTTGTCATATGCCCGGGCAGCTGAGTGCTGCTCCTCAGAAAATTATGGAATGTTGTTGTTAATGAAGTTAAGCAGTGCCTCACAGCCGGCATCGTTCAGGTGTGAACCGTAACTGTCCGGATCCAGACAGTATTCCTCCCGCAGCGCGCCCTTGTCATTACGCAGCGCATAGGCGATATCCAGGAAGGTAATTCCGTGTTCGGCACACATCTTGCAGACCATCAGGTTATAGTTGAATACCTGCCAGTTGGAAGGCGTCGCGTTTCTGGCCGCAATGACCGGCGGAATGGAAAGAATGACAATATCGATGTTCGGATTTTTCTGCCGGATCTGATAAACCAGGACTTTCAGATTCGTCAGATACCGTTCCTCCGAGTATGCCTTCAGATTCTCCGGCCGCAGACACAGATACACCCGTCGTGCCTTCAAGATCCTCAGCGCATCATCGATGTGTATTCGTCGTTCATCCACCATGGGGAGAACGGCCGCGCCCTCATCGGAGATCAGTGCCTTTTCCAGTGTCAGTTTTGAGGATACCAGGAACTGGGCACCGTCCCAGAAAAACTCATCCCGGTCACGCCGCCAGTTTACATAGCTCATCAGGTTGGCCATAATGGAGTCCCCGACAAAGACCGTATCATAAAAGTCCCCTATCGAGGCCACGCTGGTCACCGTGACGCCAAGCGGCGTATCCGTCTTGGGCAGCGAATAGTTGCTGCTGACCAGACGCTGTGCATAGTTGGCCGGAAGCGCCAGTGTATTTCCAACCAGATTGACTTTCGCCTCCTGCAGTTCAGAGGGCGTCACAATGGTATAGTGGTTCAGTGTCAGGGATTCAATCAGCCATGTCAGAATCTCGCTGACATGCAGATCCACCGCGCTGACCTTTTCCTGGGAATCCAGAATGCTGGGTGTCGGATCCAGGGACACCCGTCCCACCAGATCCGAGTTTGCCTCCTCGTAGGCACCGGCAGCATTGCCCAGATGCAGCGAGATAATGCTGCCCCGAACCAGGCTTTCCACAAAGGTATCTACTTCTTCCTTTTCAACAAAGCTCTCCCGGTTGAGGTAGATATCCGGTTTGACCACGCCCGAAAGACCGCTGGCGGTTACAGCCTGAAGAACCGCCTGTGTATAATCGACCGAATTCAGGCAGGCCAGTTTCGGGTAAACGCCGGAGGCACTGTAGATCAGCTGCTGCGTCCGCTCAAACTGATGCACATTGGTGCTGACCGAGTTCTGTCTGTAAGAACTCTTCCGGCGCATTCCGGCATTGCCGATTTCATATCCGGATTCAACCAGATACGATACCATCTCCGGATACTCATAGGCGGTGTTCCCGTCCACAAAAAACAGGCCATCCAGATCATAGGTATGCAGAACCTGACAGATGGATTTGAGAACCGAATCATCCGCATAGCCCTCAAAGACAATGGAGACCACAAGCTGACTGGTTTCAATCCCGGAAAGAACGCCTGCCGCTGTCTCGGAAAGAGACGGCTGCGGGGTCGGCGTCACATAGGTGATCGGTTCTGCCGTTTCCATGACCCGGTTTTGTTCATTCCCGCATCCGCTTAAAACAAACAGCAGCACCAGCAGGACCGGGATCAGAAATCCTTTCTTCCGTCCTGCACTCATTTCTGCCCCTCTTTCCCGCTCTGGTCAATCCATCTGGGGTCATTGGTATACTCCATGTTCATCCGCGGTGAGAGTGCAACCATATCCGTTGATCTCAGGATGCCCAGAGAATCATCCAGACTCTGTTCAATATTGGTAAACTGCTCCGCCAGACGCTGTCTGAACATGAGCGCGTTGAAATAAGCGGCTTTCGTTGCGGCAAAGGCACGGGAGCGCACCATCTCCGCCTCATCCAGAATCCGGCTGCTTTCCTCAAGCGCATCCTGAATGATCTTCCTCGCACGCTGGTTTGCATCCTTGACGGAATTCCCCTGAACCTCATTCTCAAGGTCGGAGATTTCCCTGGCCTGCTGTTCAATCCGGACGTGCAGGTCCTGATTCTGTGCCACCATTTCCTGATAGGCGCGCTGTGCCTCATCCAGATTGGCGCGCAGGGACTCCAGCGCCGTATCCTGGGTATACAGTTGCTGTCCGTTATACTGACGCATCCCGGCCAGTTCCTCTTCCAGCTGCATAATCCGTTTTTCGTAACTTTGCACCACAGCCGGATCCGCGGCGGCCCGTTCACCCTGCAGCCGTCTGTTTTCCATTTCAAGCTGCCCGATCCGGTCCCGGTAAGCCGCAATAATTCCGGTCTCCGTAGACTCCCCCGCATTGGCGCTGCGAAGTTTTTCGTTTTCCTGTTCAAGACGGGCAATCCGGTCCCTTGCCTCAGTCAGCTCGTTTCCGCTGTCTCCGCCCGCTGCCCGCAGACGGGCATTTTCCTGTTCCAGCTGCGCGATCCGGGCATTTGCCTGTGCATCCGGCGTTCCGCCTTCAGAGGGCGACCGCTTTGCCAGTTCCTCCTCCAGCTGTGCGAGTCTCGACTGGTACTGGGCAATCAGCTCGGCATTGCCCGCATTGCCGGCCCCCAGATTCTGCAGCCGCGTCACTTCCTGCTCGAGCTGGAGAATTCGGGCCTGGTACGGACCCACAATCGCCTGATTGTTGGCTGCGTTCTGGGTCGCCTCCGCCATCAGGTGCTCTGCCTGTGCCTGGGCTTCCTTAAGAATCTTATCCGCCTTATCCTTCGCCTCTCCAATGGCCACCTCAGCCTGCACATCCGCATCATCCAGAATATGCTTGCTCTGTGCCTGGAGCTGCTCCATTTCCTGCCTGAAGCGGGTCAGCTTCTCCTCCGCCGCCTCCGTTTCGGAAATGGCCTCACTGCGGCGCAGTTCCGCTGCCTCAGCCGCCTGCTGCGCCTCCTGGCTCTTCTCCTGCAGTTCTTTTACCGTGTCCATGCACTGTGCACGGGTCGTCAGCGCTGCCTCGGCTTCCTGACGTGCCTGACTGCTGCGCTGCTCCGCTTCTGCCAGACGCTTGTTTGTTTCAAGGCGCGTTTTATGAAGCTCCTCTTTCTGTGTCAGCAGCTTCTGGCTCTCCTCCTCGATCTGTTCGAGGCGGGCCACCGCTTCCTCACGCATCTGGCCGCTTTCGCGGAGCTTGGCCTCTGCGTCATCCGTCAACTTACGAAGTTCTTCAATTTTCCGGTTCTTGACATCAATGGTCTCCTGGAGTGCATCCATTTCCTCTTCCATCGAGTCAATTCTGCTTGACGTGCCCTGAACCTGATTCTCAAGTGAACGAATATAGGGCTCTACCTCACGGCTTCTGTAATACTTTCCCCAATGAAGCCGGAACTGTTTCCTCATTTCAGTTGAATTCTCTGCCATACTCTTTCACCTCTGCTGAATCTTTTCTATCTCAAAGATACACCAGCCGTCCTCCCGCTGCCCGCGCGAAAACGCACTTGCGAACAAAAATCCCCTATTTTTTCTCGGTATTATATCATACTTCTCTTCTGTTTTAAATACTTCACTTAGTTTTTTCGCGTTTTCCCGTTTTCCTGATTGGAACCTGCGCAGAAAGAGGGCGCGGATACAGGCTCTGCGCGAATGGTTGCCATGTGTTTCCTTATTTTATAGAAATGTTCTGTACGGAAGATTTTATCCTCCGGCACAGGCAGATTGCCGATACGGGATTCAGATGATTGAAATGCTCCCCTGCATCACTCAGCTTGTGCCATTTCTCCACTTGTTCACAATTTCAACCTGTTTTTATATCAAACAGACTCCACGTTTGTAATGATTCTCGCCTGTCAGCAGCAAACAGACTCCACTTCTGTCTGGCGGTTCCTCCTCCCGGAGATAAAAAACAGGCGGGCATCGCCGCCTGTTTTCAGAGAATCAGCCCGTCTGTCAGAAAGTTTTCCGGAATCGGCTCCTCTTCCACAAAAGTGAAATCCGGATCCGAGAGAACCGGCAGAAAAGCGCTGTAAGGAATCGAATCAAATTCCGAGCCGTAACTGGAGGCACCGAACCAGCCGCCCTCCACTGCCCGGTGATGCAGGTCCCGGGCGAACTTGGTATGATTGGAGCAGTCATGGACCACCATGTCCCACCCCTCCTCGGCCGCCATCTGCATCAGCTCAAACGTGATCCGGCGGCTGTGGATGGGCGAAAGATAGCCTGTGCGGAACATGTACATGTTTTCGCCAGCGTAATTGGCCAGATTATTGGCGTTGAGATGAAGCTCCGCACAGTTCATGAAGTCCGCGCCGGCCGCAAGAATCTCCTTCTTCTTTTTCATGAACGCCTCGCGGAAGGCACGGGTCATGGGCGTTTCAATGCCGACCGCCGGGATATACTTCTTCGCCAGGCGGATATTGGCAATCACGCTGTCGGCACAGCCGGAGGCACCCAGATTGAAGCGCAGTTCCGGCAGTCCCGCGTCCGCCAGCATTCTGAGGTTTTCCTCCGTACAGAGTGTGCCGTTCGTGTACATATGCTGATAAATGCCGGCATCCGCGAATTTGCGGATCATGGGACCGTACTTTTCAATCTCCATGAAGGGCTCCAGATACACATAGGCAATGCCGGTAGGTCTATGGCTGACTGAGAACAGGAGATCCATGTCCTCCACCCGGTACTTGCCGCCCCCGATTTCCCACAGGTCCTCCCCGATAGCCGGGATCTGGTCAATCACCCCGAAGTCATAACAGAACGGACACCGGAGGTTGCAGCGATTGGTCCGGCGAACCGCCGAAAGGCCTGTCCCGGTCAGGCAGGAACGGCACCCTTTCGGAAACCGCTCCGGATCACCCACAAACAGTGTCCGTCCATCCAGGGAATGGACGCCGGGAATCGCCTTGAGCAGTGCGGCATTTTCCGTTTCCACAGCAGTTTCAATCTGGGAGAGAACAGAAAGGGCCAGTTCCTGCTGCATGGGCATCAGTTCCTCCCCTTCCGGGAGTTCACTGAAAAACAGATACCAGTTGTATGCGTCCTGTTTGCTGATTTTCATGCGTTCCGCCTTTCTTTGAGCTGGTTGGCAATCTCGTTCATTCGTTCATCCGTCAGTTTGAAATGCCGGACAAAGACAATCATGGCGATGATCAGGCCCGCCGCGGGGAGCAGGGTCATGAGGAAGCGAAGGCCGGCAATGGCCGAGGCAGACTGAACCTCTGCCACCACAGCCGTCTGGTCCGCATTGCCCTTGAGGCCGATGAGGGAAATGCCAAGGCCGGCAATAAAGACGCTCAGGCCCGAGGCTGCCTTGACGACAAAGGTCTGCATGGAGAAAATCACGCTCTCCTCCCGGCGTCCCGTCCGGATTTCCCCGTAGTCAACCGTTCCGGAGAGGAACACGGTGGTCAGCACCACCAGGATGCCGCTCATGCAGAAAACCAGCATGCCGGGGATGCAGATGGCGACGAGGCTGTGACCAAGGCCCGTCAGGCACATCACCATTATGATCAGGTAACCGGCAATGGACAGGGCCAGTGCCGTCCTGAACACCGTCTGATTGGGCATTTTCCTGTGCATCAGCGGGTATACGAGGGTCATGCCGAGAATCTGTCCCAGCCCGCCGACCATGTTAAAGGTGGTATAGCTCCCGATCCAGTCCGCCCCACCGAAATCATACTTGAAGAAGTAGATGATCAGGTTCATGGTGATGTACATGGCGCTGTTGACCAGGATGATGGTAATCACAGTGACCATCGCCTGATCATTCCTGGCCAGTGCCTGAATCATCTCCCGGACGGTGCCGGTTTTCGTTTCCGTCTCGCTGCGTTTTTCCTTGATGGTCATAAACAGGATCATCTCCGCAATCACGAACAGAACCGCGATAATCAGGGCCAGACGGGCAAAGCCGGTCCGCTCACTTCCTCCGCCCAGGGCCGATACGGCCATCAGGGTAAACACGGCCACCAGCGCATTTCCCACACTGGCGCAGCTGCGTCCCACCACGGAAAGATTTTCTCTTTCCTTCGGGTCCGAAGTGACCGCTGGGATCATGGACCAGTACGGAATGTCCATCATGGTGTACGTCACACCCCACAGGATGTACATGGCCGAGAACCAGACCATCAGCGGCGCACCGGTGATATCCGGCGCCGCAAAGAGAAAATAGAGCACCAGGGCATTGAGGACAGTGCCGGTAATAATCCAGGGACGGAACCGGCCAAAACGCGTATTCGTTTTCGCCACCACAATTCCCATAAACGGATCATTCGCCGCATCAAAGATCCGGGCAATCATCAGGATCAGACCGACAAATGCGGCAGATAGGCCCAATACATCCTGATAATAGTACAGCACATAGGAGGAGGCCAGTGCATAGACCATGTCCTTCCCCACTGCCCCCAGTCCGAATGCCGCCGTTTCCGTCTTGGTAAACTTCATCTTTCGTTCCTCTTCTTTCCTTTTCGATGAGGCATCTGTGAAACCGTCAGCAAAAGGCGGCCATGTCCCGGCCGGAAATGAACCACGCAGGCAAAGCAAACGGACGTTCAGTCCCTGCGTTTCTTCGTTTTCCCCGGGCAACGGTCACCGTTTCCTCTGTTTCATTCTTTTTTCTTCGGGTAGTATACCGCAATCGGCAGAAGATTTCCATATTCAGCCCGGTTTTAACAGCAATTCATCGACAATTTATTGACAATCTATCCTGAAGAATCTATAATGACTGCGTTGCAGTTGCAACCTTCTTCACATGGAGAAGAATGTTTCCCGAAAAGACCTTTCAGGTCAAATATAAGGAGGAGATTCCAATGGCATTTTTAGAGATCATTTCGGTCAAAGGTCGTGAGATCCTCGACTCCCGCGGAAATCCGACCGTTGAGGCTGAGGTTGTTCTTGATGACGGCACTGTCGGCCGCGGCATGGCTCCCAGCGGTGCCAGCACCGGTGAGTTCGAGGCTCTCGAGCTCCGCGACGGCGATCCTGACCGTTATCTCGGCAAAGGCGTGAAGAACGCGGTTGAGAACATCAACACCACCATCGCCGATGCGATCGAAGGCCTTAACGCCGCTGATATCTATGCCGTCGATAAGGCCATGATCGAGGCTGACGGAACAGATGACAAGAGCAATCTTGGCGCCAACGCTATTCTGGCCGTTTCCATCGCCTGTGCCCGCGCGGCTGCACAGTCCCTTGACATGCCCCTCTACCGCTTCCTGGGCGGCATCTCCGGAAACCGTCTGCCGGTTCCGATGATGAACATTCTGAACGGCGGCGCACACGCTGCGAACACCGTCGATGTTCAGGAATTCATGATCATGCCGGTCGGTGCTCCGACGTTCGCCGAGGCTCTCCGTATGTGCGCCGAAGTGTTCCACGCTCTGGCTGCTATCCTGAAGAGCCGTGGTCTGGCAACCTCCGTTGGTGACGAGGGCGGCTTTGCTCCGAACCTTGACAGCGACGAAGAGGCGATCCAGGTCATCCTCGAGGCTATCGAGAAGGCCGGTTACACCCCGGGCGAAGACTTCATGCTCGCCATGGATGCTGCCGCCTCCGAATGGAAGGGCGACTGGAAGGGTGATTACATCCTGCCGAAGGCCGGCACGCACTACAGCTCCTCTGAGCTCATCGCTCACTGGCGCAACCTGGTCGAGAAGTATCCGATCATCTCCATCGAGGATGGTCTGGATGAGGAAGACTGGGAGGGCTGGGTTGAGATGACCCGTCAGCTCGGCGACAAGGTCCAGCTGGTCGGCGACGACCTGTTCGTCACCAACACCAAGCGTCTGGCCAAGGGCATTGAACTGGGCGCAGGCAATGCGATCCTGATCAAGCTCAACCAGATCGGTTCTGTTTCCGAGACCCTCGAGGCCATCAAGATGGCTCACAAGGCCGGTTACACCGCTGTTACCTCTCACCGTTCCGGCGAGACCGAGGACACCACCATTGCCGACCTGGCTGTTGCTCTCAACACCTGCCAGATCAAGACCGGTGCTCCGAGCCGTACCGAGCGCGTGGCCAAGTACAACCAGCTCCTCCGTATCGAAGAGGATCTCGGTGAGGCCGCCTGCTATCCGGGAATGGGTGCTTTCAACGTTAAGCGCGAGGACTAATCCTTTAAACAGAGTTCTCCCTGAAAAGGGAGAACTTTTTTATTTCGGAACAGGGTCAAACCTCAGCCGCATCTGGTGCCACGCGGCCCCGCCGTGGGTGGACTTTTCGGTCAGGCCCTCATCCCTGAATCCGAGCCGCGCGTAAAAAGGAATTTTCGCTTCCTTGCAGGTCAGCACAAGCCCCTGCCGTCCCTCCGCCCTGGCCCTTTCAATCATCTCCCGGAGGAGCGATGAGGCAAACCCTCTGCCCCGGAAATCCGGCAGGGTATTGACGCCGAAAATCATCTGCCATTTGCCCTGCTCATCATGCATCTGTGCCTTTTCATACATTTCATCCGTCAGATCCGGTTCATCCGTGACGAATCCGTCCACAAAGGCAATCAGCCGGTCATCGTCCATCATGAGGAGGAAATGATTGCCGTAATGCCGAAGCCGGTCCCGGAATGTCTCCCGCTCCGCCGCCTCCTCCGGCGGAAAGCAGATTCCCTCTACTGCCGCAATCTGATCCAGATCTTCCATGGTTGCTGTTCGAATGATCATTCTCGGTTCCTTTCAGTCCCTGGTCCCAGGGAATTCCGTCCTTTTCTTTTCCTCCCGAAACTGATATAATGCCGGCAGCAAGGCAGCCAAAGGGCTGTTCAGTAATGGAGGAAAGACATGAGTAAAGTATGCGCATTTATTGCGAATGGTTTTGAAGAGGTGGAATGTCTGTCCGTGGTGAATATTCTGCGCCGGGCGGGTGTGGATGTCCGGATTCTCTCCGTCACGGATCAGCTGGAGATCACCGGTTCCCACGGCATCCGTGTCATTGCGGACGGGCTTCTCTCCGGGACAGACTTCAGCGACTGCGATATGCTCTTTTTGCCCGGCGGTGTTCCCGGTGTGCCGAATCTGGCCGCCAGTGAGCCTCTGGCAGATCTTCTCCGGCAGTTTGCCCGTGAGGGCCGGCGCATTTCGGCCATCTGTGCTGCCCCCAGCATTCTCGGCGACCTCGGCCTGCTTGAGGGCGTCACCTGCACCTGCTATCCCGGCTGGGAGTCCCATCTGAAAGGGGCAAACGTGACCGGAGCGGGTGTCGTGACGGACGGAGCGTTTACCACCGCCAGAGGCATGGGATTCGGCGTGGATCTGGGCCTTGAGCTCGTCTCGATTCTCGTCAGCCCGGAAACCGCCCAGACAATCAAGAAAGGCATCCAGCATCCGGATGCCTGATCAAGGACAGTGTCCCAGGACACTGTTTTTTTATTTCCGTACCCAGACGCGCATTTCCCCGAGTCCCCGGTTTGCCCAGGCATAATAGGGAATCCATTTCAGCTGAACCGGCAGGCTCTCCTCCGGCTGCTGCGCCTCGTACAGGTCCATGAATTCCGTTACCGGTTCCCTTTCCGCCTCCGTGGTCACCGTCATAACGCCGCACAGGGTTTCCGGTTCCCAACGGACGCAGGCCGTTTCAGGCCGAATTCCGTGGATCAGGTGCAGGTCCTGGCCGTTGTCCGCCTCCTCCAGACAGTAGACGATGGGACCGCGCATCAGGGTCACCAGCCCGGCGTCTTTCCTGATCCGCGGGTTGGCGCGCATCAGGCTGACGGGCATCTCAAAACTGAGATCGATTTCATCCCCGTCGCCCCAGATCCGGGTCAGATACAGGTATCCATCCACGAATTCCCCCTGGCAGGGTTCCCCGCACAGATTGACGGTATAGGCAGTGCACCAGCCGGGAATGCGAAGGGCGATCGTTTTCCGCTGCGGCTGATCCGCCTCCACACGGATCTGAACCTTTCCCTGCCACGGATACTCCGTCTCAATCCGAAGCGCCATGTTTTCAAGCTCAATCCGGCTGCCCGCATACAGATGGACAAACACCGTTCCATCCTTTTCACCGGCCACATAGTCCTCAAGGGAATTGAGCAGACGGATCAGGTTCGGCGGGCAACAGGCACAGCCAAACCATTTCTGGCGTTCCGGCTTCACATGCTGCTTGTGCGGATCCAGCCGGCAGGCCTCCGGCACCACTTCCAGCGGATTCACATAGAAGAATTTCTTCCCATCCAGCTGCATGCCGGAAAGGACGCCGTTGTACAGTGCCCGTTCCATGACATCCGCGTATTCCCCTCTTGCCTCAAGCCTGAGCATGCGCCTGGCAAAAAACATCAGGCCGATGGAGGCACAGGTTTCTCCGTAGATCGTATCGTTGGGCAGGTCATAGTCAAAGGTAAACGCCTCGCCGTGTTCCGTTGAGCCGACGGCCCCGGTAATGTACATCCGGCGCCGCGTGGTGTTCTCCCACAGTTCCCGGCAGGCTCTTGCAAGGCTCTCATCCCCGGTCTCCCGGGCCACATCCGCCATGCCGCTGTACAGATACATGGCACGGACCGCGTGCCCGTCCGCACTTTTCTGGCTGCGCACCGGCATCCCCGCCTGATAGTACTGATAACGGAACGGACTGTTCTTCCAGTAGAAGTCATTCCCGTTCTGGGCCGTTTCCTCTTCAAAGAACAGCGGCGACTGGCCCCGCTGGTTGACAAAATACGCGGCCATGTTCAGATACTTCGGCTCTTTTGTCAGATCATACAGCCGCATCAGGGCCATTTCAATCACCGGATGGCCGGGATAACCGTGGATTTTCCCCTCCTCCGGACCGATGCAGGCATCAATGCAGTCCACATAGCGAATGGCCGCATCCAGAAGAACCCGTTTCCCGGTCACCTCGAAGTAGGCAACGGCCGCCTCAATCATATGCCCTGCCACATACAGTTCATGATTGTCCTTGAGATTAGTGAAGCGTTTGTCAAGCCCGTTGATGATGTAGTACGTATCCAGATACCCATCCGGCTGCTGCGCACTGACCGCCTCCGCAATAGCCTCATCCGCGGTCGCCTCAAGCGCCTTGTCCGGGTGCCACCGCAGGGAAAAGGCGACCCCTTCCAGCCATTTGTACAGATCGCTGTCCTGGAAAACGAAGCCGCCAAAGGTCCCCTTTTCCTTTCCGGCTGCCACCCGGAAATTGCGCATACAGTAACTGGGCGCCGTATCCGCCGGCAGCCGGTCATTCAAAGCCTCCCACTGATACGGAAT
This sequence comes from Clostridia bacterium, assembly GCA_017626895.1. Lineage (GTDB taxonomy): Bacteria > Bacillota > Clostridia > Christensenellales > Aristaeellaceae > Ventricola. Next base: position 18,515 of record JAGAHV010000159.1, read on the forward strand.
TCCCTCACGAACCAGCGTTTCCCTGATTCGAGAAAAGAAGCGGTCATTAAGCGTGACAGTAGATGAACGATATCCGCATCCATACATGTTATTCCCTCCCCGGACCGGTACTGGTCCGTTTTTGTTCTGAGCGGCACATGGCCGCTTTTCTGCTTTCCTGGGATCTTTCAGTGCTGAGAATCCGAGCTCTCCCCGGGCAGTGCCCACCGCGACGGGAGATCCGGACAGTCCTGCAGGGTGAAACTGGCCCGGTATTCCACATAACATCCGCAAAGCTGGCAGGTGCCCCGGTCAAGATGGGGACAGCGCCGGCACAGGACAAGCCGCCTTTCCGTCTCAGCGGGTTCGGCCCGCTGCTGCAGAGGAATGGAGGCAATCCATGCCTCCAGGTCCTCCGCCAGCCTGGCATTGGCCCTGTCCGTCATTTCCCGCAGCAGGCACTGCCGGCAGTTCGCGTCTGGCCGTTCAGACATGCCGACTCAGTTCCACTACGCTGCAGCTGGGCATCCGCAGACGGATCACGTCATTGTCCGTCGTCAGATCCGTAAATTCCGCCGCCTGAAGCGGTGCGTGATCAAAGTCATTGTAGGCCCGCGCGTCCCCGGCCAAGATACGCGCACAGGCCTTGCCCGTGCCGGGCAGCGTCACCGTGATTTCCTCCTCCTCATCCATGCTGAGATTCGCCATGGTCAGCGTCACCAGCCCGTCCCGGACAGAGGCAGAGGCGCTGATCCGATCCACAGGACAATTGCCGCCGATCCTGTCCGTACTAACATAGCAGTCCACCAGTTCAGCATCCTGATGCGCCTTGTAGAGATCAAAGACATGATAGGTGGGTGTCAGCACCATCTTCTCGCCCTCGGTCAGAATGACGGACTGCAGGACGTTCACCGTCTGGGCCAGGTTGGCCATGATCACACGGTCACAGTGCCGGTTGAAAATGTTCAGATGCAGCGCGGCAACCACGGCATCCCGCATGGTGTTCTGCTGATACAGGAATCCGGGATTCGTCCCTGCCTCCACCTGATGCCATGTGCCCCACTCGTCGACGATCAGTCCGACGCGGTGCTCCGGGTCATACCGGTCCATGATCCGGCTGTGTCCGGTCACCAGTTCATCCATCCGCGCGGCTTTATTCAGGAGTTCATAATACTCCTCATCCGTAAAGGTCAGTGCCTGTCCCTTATGCTCCCAGTCCGGACCGGTGGTCGTATAGTAGTGCATCGTCAGGCCATGCATAAAGCGGCCGGCCTGCTGCATCAGGACCTCTGTCCAGCGATAGTCATCCGTGTTGGGACCGCAGGCAATCCGGAACAGCTTGTATTCCCCGTAATCACGGCAATAGGTCTGGTACCGTCTGAATTCATCCGCATAATACTCCGGACGCATATTGCCGCCGCAGCCCCAGCTCTCATTTCCGACGCCCCAGAAGCGAACGCCAAAGGGTTCTTTCCGTCCGTTGGCCCAGCGGGTCCTGACCACGGAGGAATCCCCCTCGCTGTTCAGATACTCCACCCATTCGGCCATTTCCCGGACGGTTCCCGATCCCACATTCGCATTGATGTACGGCTCACAGCCCAGCTGACGGCAAAGTTCGAGGAATTCATGCGTGCCAAAGGAGTTGTCCTCAACCACATATCCCCAGTTGGTATTCACCATCCGCTTGCGGTTTTCTTTCGGCCCGATGCCATCCTGCCAGTGGTATTCATCCGCAAAGCAGCCGCCCGGCCAGCGAAGAACCGGAATCCGGATGCCCCGAAGCGCTTCCACCACGTCCTGGCGCATCCCGTTCTCGTTGGGAATGGCACTGTCCTCACCGACATAAATTCCGCCATAAATGCACCTTCCCAGATGCTCAGAGAAATGTCCGTAAATGTTTCGGCTGATATGGCCCATCCGGCGATCCGGATTGACTGAAATCTTTGTCATGGTCCTGTCCCTTCCCGGTTCCTGCCGGAACCCGTGTTATTTGTCATCCGTATAATGTCCGCAAAGATCCTCTATGTCCCTGTACAGTTCATGATACATGAAATACCAGGTCATCTCGCCGTTTTTCCAGTATGGCGAAAAGCGTCTTACGGCAGACTCATCCACCCCGGCATGTCCGGGCAGCGTTTCAAAATCATCCGGACAGCCCGGCACCGGCTGAATCCAGTTTTCCGGGTGTTCCATGTCGCCCACCAGGACGGTCATTTCATTGCATGTCAGCACCTCTGCCCCGTACTTGAGCGCCACCAGGTTCGGATGCTGCGCATCCACCGGAACGAAGCGCAGCAGCTGCGGCATTCCCAGCAGAATCTGATCCCCTTCCTGGAACATCCGTTCCATTGTCATCCAGTAATTGGGCGCACATTCAATGCTCTGTGCCTCTCCGTTCAGGAAAACCGTATTGAGTCCGTCTGCCCAGTCCGGAATGCGCACCCGGAAACGGAGGAACACCGGCGCCTCCGAATGAAACGTAAAGCGCACCTCCGAGCGGTTCGGGAAGCCGCTTTCCACACGGATCTTTACCTTCTGTTCCTTGTGTTCAAAGAAGATCTCCGAGGAAATCAACTGTGAAAAGGAAATCCCCCGTTCATCCTGATACGCGATGACGTTGGAGAGCTCCGCCACGTTCAGAAGGAAGGATCCGGTACATTTCTGCCAGACCAGGCTCTCCCCCAGATGGCCAAGCTGCCGCCTCTCCCGTGTCTTCAGTGCGCCGTCCACAAAGTAGTCGGCGTGAACCATGGTTTTCCCGTCCTCTGTCAGTCCGGGCTGCGCCAGCAGTCCGTTGATCAGGAGACGTTCCACCCACACGCCGTATCCCGGATCTCCGGTCAGTTCCATCAGCTCATGGCTGAGTTTCAGCACGGCCTGCGTGCATCCGCTGATTTCACAGTTTCCATGGGCATCACTCCGTATCGCCAGACGGCCGGCATAATTCCGGTTAAGCGTTCCGCGGCCGTCTTTGAACCGGGGATCCCAGGTGGAAAGCAGCGCATCCCCCAGATATTCCGTGTTGTCGCGCAGAAGCGTTTCCGCCGGTCCATATCCGCCCGTGGCGTAGGTATTTGATTTAAACACTGCATCATATTCGGTGCGCGCCGTTCTGAGTTCATGCGGATTGCGCCTGATACGACTTGAAACAGCCAGACTTGTCAGTTCTTCCATATAGCTGCGGGCATGATGCAGGGAATTGTCCTTCCCGGATTTTTCCGCATCCCACTGCGGATCTGCCCATTTCTCAGCCAGTTCGCGGAAGATCCCATCCCCGGCCATCTCGTAAGCGCGGTACAGAATTCCCGGAAGAACCGAACTGCTGCTTTTCGCTTTCGCCTTTTCGCTGCGGTAATTTTCCGGATCCAGGTTTCTCATGGCGTGCTCCGTCAGCAGCCGCATATAGGTTTTTGCATCCGGAATGCCCAGATACTCGGAAACATCCATCAGACCTTCCATGAGCGTTCCATATTCGTACACATCACAGTCAAGACAATCTGAATCGTCCTGTACACACGCAGTCCAGGCATTGTACAGCGCCAGGCTTTTCTCCTGCAGTCTCTCGTCCTCTGTGCTCAGATACAGCCTGATATAGGCGCTCAGAAAAACACCGGCCCCCACTTTCCCGCTGCAGGAAAGCTTCTCCGTCTTCGTTTTCCTCGCCATCACGCCATTGATGATCTCCCCAACGGACGGATGCAGCAGAATCTGTTCAATACACTTATCTCTCTGTGTTTTAAAAGGGCCCTCAAGAAGCCGTACTCCCTGATACCCGACCGATTTTAATGCTGTCATTTTCACACTCCAGTCTACTTTACCCGCCGCACAGTGCCCGGCTGGCTACTAAAGTGTACCCCAGTTTTTGAAAAACTGCAAGTTCAAACAATTATCAGATCTTTCAGCCCTTCTCAAATATATGCCGTAACCAAATAGATGAGGACTTCTTCCCACCTCGGAAGCACACACTCCCGGCATTCTTTCCGTTCCTCCTCCGACATCAGCCGCCTAACCCTGACATCATTGCCAGTTCCATCTCTAACCTCCATCCACAACACTACCTCTGAAAAACGCACATATCAACAAAAAAGAGGGCCGCAGCCCTCATCTTCTTCTCCTGTCCGCGATTCTCTTCAGGCTGTCCTTGTCCTCGGCCAGCATGCTCACCAGTCCGCGGTAGGTACCCGCCCAATCCCAGTGGCATCCGTCCAAGCTGAAAACGTCGTAGGTGCCGCAGAGGTAGTTGATGCTAATGTGGACTTCTGGATTCTTTTCGTTTTCCACATCAAAGCGTGATTGTGCTCATACCTAACCTTGTAGCTACTTCCGCAATCTTTTCAAGAGAAGCTCCTGTCCATTTTGTAATGGATGCCGCTTTTACATTGTCCTTCAGCATATTTTCAATGGTCTTCTCTTTCTCCTTGTCAGCGACTTCCTGGATCTGCTTTTCAAAGATTTGATCAAACTTTTCGCCCATTCTGCCTTCCTCCTTCATCTTCTCAAAAAGGGCTTCATTGCTTTCATACGCCGTCTTAAGAACATCGGCTAAATGTTGCTTAAGCAAATCATCTTCTGCTTGATCGTACTCTTCCTGAATCTTGATGATTTGCTCTTCTGTCGCGCCCGGCACCAGCACTTTTAGTACATCCCACTCTTCCCCAAGGATCACAGCATCAATGATCTGGAATGGAAAGATAATCGGGCCTCCTGCAATTTCAAAAATGCCTTCGCCCCGTTGCTTTACAGTACACCCTTTTGTTTCCAACTTCTTTAGGATATCCCTAGGAAACCTGTACTGTAAAACTGTGATCGTTACCGCTTCAAGAGGAATTTCATTCACCTTTCTGTCTATGGTCATATAGAAAAGTGCATAGCCTTCAATCTTCTAAACATCATTGATGCTTATACCGTCGCCATACCCCTTAAACTCAAACACATTATGTTCAAGGAAGAAACAGCCAATCTCGTCAGCAAGATGTTGTCCTGGATCTTTCTTTAGTACAACTGCATCCAATCTAGGAGGCTTTTCGCCAAGGATCATTTCCTTGATTGTTTCCATAAAGTCGTACTGGTCATCGTACTTCGTTTTCAATGCCGCAACAAGACCCGCATGATAATCTGTCTTGTGTTCTTCAGCCATCCGCGATCGCCTCCTTTTGCAGGCTCTGTAATGGGTTTGCATACCTCACCCATCCTACTTACCATTTTAAGCCCCGAGCCTCTTAAAGTCAAGGAATAAAGCATTTCCAGTCCCTCCTGTCCCGCCTTACCGTCCTTTTCCGTACATTGGAAGCAGAAAAAAGAGAGAGGACTAGAAATGGAGAATAAAGCAACAGGAGCACAAAAAAAGCAGGGAGCCCGCAGACTCCCCATCACGCCAAATTCACCCCACAATCAAACCAGCCTTGGTCACAATGATTTTCTTTACATCCTGTCCCTCGTCCAGCAGTTCCTGCTCCGGTACATTCCGCATCGTGCAGCCGTTTCCCTCTTTCCCCTTATCATTCTTCGTGATTTCCAACACTATCATGAGTTGTGTATCCGCATAACAAAAATGGCTTTGTTCCAGAAAAAAGGCCGGTATGTTCGCCATTCATAACCGGAATTCCATTTGCCACGGCCGCATCATTCGGACTCCATTATAAAAAAATGGATTGCCCATGGCAACCCATTTTTCGTGTTTTCATTTGGCCGATGTCTGTTTTCCGGGTTCTGTCGGATCACAGATTCAGTTCTTTGCGGTATCCGTCCAGCTCCCGTTCATTTCCGTAAACAAAATGATCCGGCAGGATTTCCACCCATTTGGGACCATCCACCGAGTAATCATGAATGGACGGGTCATAAACCAGAAGTTCCTTCGTCCGTTCAATGTACGGATTCGGATTCGGAACGGCGGAAAGAAGCGCCTTGGTATAGGGATGCATCGGGTGCAGGAACAGTTCCTCTGTCTCCGCCAGTTCCACGATGCGTCCTTTATGGATGACCGCAATGCGGTCGGAGATGAAGCGGACGACGCTCAGATCATGGGCAATAAACAGATACGTCAGGCCGCGGTTGCGCTTGAGATCATTCAGGAGGTTCAGCACCTGTGCGCGAATGGAGACATCCAGCGCGGAAATCGGTTCATCTGCCACAATGAATTCCGGCTGCATGATCAGGGAACGGGCAATGCCGATGCGCTGGCGCTGGCCGCCGGAGAACTCATGCGGGAAGCGGGAGGAGAACTCCGGCAGAAGACCGACCTCTTTCAGGGCCTTCTGGACCTTATCCTGCCGGTCATGATCGTCCTTATAAAGGTGGAAGTTAATCAGACCTTCCGAGACGATGTAGTCCACTTTGGCGCGTTCGTTCAGGGAGGCCATGGGATCCTGGAAAATCATCTGCATGGAGCGGATGACTTTCTCATCCATCTCCCTGGAGATCTTGCCGCTGATGCGTTCGCCACGGAAGAGGACCTCACCGGAGGTGATGGGATTAATCCTGACAATGGCACGGCCAATGGTCGTCTTGCCGGAACCGGACTCACCCACCAGGGAGAAGGTCTCGCCTTTGTAAATGGTGAAATTCACGTCGTCAACTGCCACAAACTTCTTGCGGCCGCTTCCGAATGTCACCTGCATATTCCTGACCTCAACCAGTGCCTCGCGGTTGGGGTCTTTATGCGGATGATAGGCATTGGGATCCGTGCCCTTTTCCTCTTTCGGCTCGGAGAGCTTGCGGATGGCCTGCGGCTGCTCCACCTTCGGAGCCCGGGGATCACGGATCCAGGCCTTGACCATGTGGGTGGCCGTCACCTCGTACATCGGCGGTTCCTCAAGGAAGTCGATGTTCAGCGCTTTCCTGTTGCGCGGCGCAAAGGCATCGCCCTTGATTTCATTAAAGAGGTTGGGCGGCGTTCCGTCGATGGCCGGCAGCTTCTCGCCCTTCACGCCCAGCTGCGGCAGTGCAGAGAGCAGCGCCCAGGTGTAGGGATGCCAGGGATCAAAGAACACCTCGTTGGCCATGCCGATCTCGATGATCTGTCCGGCGTACATGACCGCCACCCGGTCTGCCACGTTGGCCACAACGCCCAGATCATGAGTGATGTAGATGATGGTCATCCCGCGCTCTTTCTGCAGGCGTCGGATCAGGTCCAGGATCTGGGCCTGAATGGTCACATCCAGGGCGGTGGTGGGCTCATCGCAGATCAGGATCTGCGGATTGCAAGCCACGGCAATGGCAATGACGACGCGCTGGCGCATGCCGCCGGAAAACTCGTGGGGATACTGCTTGTACCGGCGTTTCGGATCATGGATGCCCACCGATTCCAGAATCCGGTAGGTTTCCTCTTTCGCCGCGGAGCCTTTCAGTCCCTGATGCAGCTCAACGGATTCCTGAATCTGCTTTCCTACCGTTTTCAACGGGTTCAGGCTGGTCATGGGATCCTGTGTCACCATGGCAATTTTCTTGCCGCGGATACGCAGCCAGTCCTTTTCCTGAAACTGGGCCAGATCCTCCCCGTTATAGTGAATGCTGCCGTGGGTGATGGACCCGTTCTTGTCCAGCATGCCGACAAAGGTCTTGGTAAACACGCTTTTGCCGGAACCGGATTCACCCACGATCGCCAGTGTTTCGCCCTCGTACAGGTCAAGGGAGGCCCGACGGATGGCCGTCAGTTTCTTTCCGCGAAGCATAAAGGTGACCTCCACCTCTTCCGCCGAAAGCAGAGGTTTCTGGGAAAGAATCTGTTTTGCACGTGCGTCAAAATCAACAGAATGGATATCTGTATTCATGCCCTAACCTCCTTTTACACATGATTTCGCGGATCACAGGCATCCGAGAAGGCATTGCCTACCAGATAGAATGTGATGGTAATGATGCTGACGATAATAGCCGGGAACAGAAGCGTATAGCTGGCCCGGGGGAAGATGGCTCTGGCCGAGCTGAGCAGCATGCCCAGAGAGGGTTTGGTAATGTCCATGAGGCCCAGATACGTCAGTGTCGTCTCATAGGCGATGGTTCCCGGAATGGCCAGTGCCATGCGCAGGATGATGACGCTGATGAGGTACGGGAAGATGTTGCGGAACAGAATCCGGCTCAGTTTCGTGCCGAGGCAGCGGCTGGCCAGGTTGTATTCCCGGTCACGGTACATGAACACCAGATTCCGGACATTCCGGGCCGTGGCCAGCCAGCCGAAGGCAATCATGGCGATGCCCATGGTCAGGAGGCTCTTGCCGATCATCAGGGCAATCAATGTCATATAGATAATGGTCGGGATATTGTCAATCAGGTTGTACAGCTCCGTGAAGAACCGGTCCAGCTTCCGGACATAACCCCAGATCAGGCCGATGACCACGCCAACGGCGATCTGTCCCAGAGAAACCAGCACGGCCAGGAGGATCGAGGCACGGGTTGCATACCAGACCTGTGCCCAGTAGTCACGGCCGATTCCGTCGGTTCCGAACCAGTACTCCGCGCTGGGCGGCAGATAGGCCCGGTTAATCGGATCCGGCTTCATATTGATATCATACTTGCCGATGGCACTGGCCACAAAGGTAAAGATAAACAGCGCCAGAAATATGATGGTCATGATGACCGCCGGTTTGTTCTTGATAAAGTTTGCCCATACGGATTTCCAGTAGGAGTAGTTCGAATAGCCGGTCCGCTCCGCATCCTGTGCATGATATTCGGCAAACTCGAACAGCTGCTTTTCCGGCATGTCGCGCCGCGCATGCGGATACTCCCGACCCATCGGGCGCTCCTTTTTCGGATTCGTATCAATCGACTTTTCGTCGACGGTCAGATTCACCACCGGTGCTTCCATTTCCTGCACGGTTTTCTGTCTGTCATTGTTCGGCATCAGCGGACATCCCCTTTCCCGGTCAGTTTGATTCTCGGATCAATCAGGGTCATCAGAATATCACCAAGAAATACGCCGATAATTCCCATGGTTGCATACAGAAGCACAATTCCCTGAACCAGATTCAGATCGTAACGGCTGATGGCCTTGGTCAGCTCAGGACCCATTCCGGGGACAGAGAAGAACGTCTCTACCAGCAGTGATCCGCCCACGGTCAGGAGGATGGAATACGGCAGATACTGTGCCAGCGGCACAAAGGCATTGCGGAGCACATGACGGAACATCACCTGGGTGTTGCTCAGTCCCTTCAGTTTCGCCAGGCGAATGTAGTCCTTGTTCAGCTCATCCACCATGTAACGCCGGGTCCAGAGCATATAACCGGCGGTGGAGCCCACCGACAGACAGATGATCGGCAGAACCATGGAAAGTTCGGTATTCATCCGTCCGCTGTAACGCATGGGCAGCTTGAACCAGGACGCGCCGGCAATCATGATCACGGTGTAAATGACCAGATGCGGCACCGCATTGACGATAACTGTATAGGCCGTTCCGATCTGGTCGATGAGACCATCCTTGAAATTGGCCTGCAGAACGCCCAGCACAACGCCCAGAACCAGTGAGATTGCCAGGGAAATCAGACCGATGTTCATGGAGATGCCCATTTTCTGGGCGATAACCTTTGTCACCGGCTGGCCTTTTTCAAGCCGCATGCTCTCCCCCAGATTCAGGCTGACACGAAGATGGCCGGTCCCGTCGGTCACAACCTTTCCCGCATCATTCACCTGTTCAACCTTGATCAGGTTCATATAGAAATTTCCCAGCTGCACCAGCGGCGGATCCAGCAGTCCGAGCCGGCGGAGCTTATCCTCTTTCTGCTCTTCCGTAAATTTGATCAGTTCATCCTCCGTGAAAAAGTAGTCGGAAGGCATCAGGCGCATGAGCAGGAAAACAATACTGACGACCAGCAGAATTGTCAGTATGGATTGTCCGGTGCGCTTCAAAATGTACTTGACCATTCTCTCATCCCCTTCTATTTTCCGGGATCACACCCTCCGGTGTCCCGGCATATCTTCGCCCGGAATGTTCTGGGCAAAGATATACCATCCCGCATGATAAAAAAGAAGGGGCAGTCCCCAAGGACTGCCCCAGAAAATCAGATTTTACTCTGCGGCATATGCCTCAGCTGCTGCCTTCATGGCATCAGTGGTATAGAGATTCTTGTCGGTCTCCCAGTCAACATAGCGATAGCCCTGCATGCCGTACATGCTGTAAACCTTGCTGTAGTTGTTGATACCGGTCAGTTCCCAGGATACCTCATAGTTGCACGGAATGGCCAGGACATGGTCAATGAAGCAGGCCTCTGCCTTGGCAAACGCAGCATAGCGGGCATCCAGATCGGTGGTGATCGCCTTTGCCTCATTCACCAGCTTGGTGAACTCTTCGTAATCCGCGATCAGATCAGCATCGGTGGCCTCGTTGATATAGCTGTAGTTGTTGGAATAGTACGCAGCCGTATCGTTGTAGGTCTCCTGTCCAAGGAAGTTGATCGGGTCTGCAAAGTCAGCGCCCCATCCGTTGATGAAGAAGCTGGCCAGATGCGGCTTGCGGACTTCGTTGGCGATAGAGGAAATGTACGTCTTGGTGTTGAGCTTGACATAGTCATCGCCCAGCTGATCGAAGATCGCCTCAAGAACCTTGGCGGTATCGGCAGCCGTGGTGCTGTTGCCGGCGATGTAGTAGTCAATCTCAACCGGGAACGTCACGCCCTTGGCGCTCAGCTCTTCCATGGCCTTGGCCTTGTATTCCTGAGCCTTGTCCATATCAAAGCGGGTATACTTGGTGCTGTCATACTCAAGGCCGATCTCCTTGAGAACCAGAGAGGTGTAATCCTTGCCGTCCGAAGTGAATGCAACGCCGTTGCCGGTGTAGCAGTAGTTCTGGCAGCTCTGCGGATTGATCGCATTGGTGCGGGCAAAATAGGCGGTCAGGTCAAGTCCATAGTACAGGCTCTTCCGGAAGTTCTCGTTGGCAATTGCGGTATTCCAGTTGACATCCGGGGTGCCGTCTTCCTTGTTCTTGTTGTAGACCAGGTGCATCTGATAGCTGTACTTGGTCGGACGTGCTTCAACCAGATACGGATTGAACTCGTTGGAAGGATCGCTGTAGATTTCCTGGGTGGTTGCCTGGTCCAGAGAAATGTGATCCAGTTCGCCCTGGGTAAAGAGCTGATAACCGGTGGCAATGGACTCAACCATCTTGACGGTTACCGTGTCGAAACGCTTGCAGTTGGCATCGTTCCAGTAATTCTTGCTCTTGGTGAGAACCTTCTCATTCTGGTTTACGAAATAGGTCACCGTGTAAGGACCGGAATACCACATGTTCTCCCAGGTCACATCGCGGTAGCCATCCACGCCCATCTCATCAATCATAGCCTGAGAGAGCGGATAGAGGCAGTTATAGGTGGCAACAGACGGGAAATACGGCAGCTGATCCACCAGGGTATAGACAATGGTCTTGTCATCCGGGGTCTCAATGCCGACCAGCTCGGAGAACTTGCCGTCCACGGTCAGAGCCTTCGCCGCATCCGCGCCCTCAGACTCGGTCAGGGTCTTGGTGTACTCATAGTACTCCTGGGCACCCTTGATCATCTCGTTGGGCATGGAAACGTTGTAGGAATCGTTCTTGGCGTAGTTCAGGATCCATTCAAGACCGGTCTTCCAGTCCTGAGCGACCACATTGGCCTTCACGTTTCCGTCCTTGTCAAACCAGGTCATGCCGTCATTGAGCACGAACGTCCAGGTCTTTCCGCCGTCTTCGCTGGAATAGGACTTGGCCGCATTCGGCTTCAGATTGCCATGATTGTCGTTGGTCAGAAGACCATCGATCAGGTTTGTCAGAACATTCAGGTCCGCCGCAGCCTGAGAATAGTGGATGTTCCACGTCTCAAGTTCACGGGCCTGTGTCTCCCACGTCTGCAGATCCGTAATTTCATCGGCAAGCGCTTTGCCTGAGCTCATGAAAACACCGAATCCTACGGCAAAAACGGACACGATTGCCAGAATAAGCATCAGTGTCTTCTTGGGATTAGCCTTCGTCATAGAAATAAACCTCCTTAGCATAAGCTTGAGACAGGCACATTCATCTGTATTCCTGTCTCTATACTTGTATTTTATCACTAACAGGCCGTTTTGTAAATGTCAGAATTCGCTTTCTTCATTTTCCTTTCAAAGCCGGGAATATCAGGCCATTTTCTCCGAATAATGCATTTTGGGGTTCGGAAAAATGCATTTTCCTGAAATCCCCTGCTCTGCCCCATTCATGCGTTGAACTCTTTCCCTTTTCCGAGTATACTACCGATCATGACAGGGCACTGCTGCCGGACACGAACCGCATTTTAGCCGCAGGTTCTTTCCTGTTCCGTTCAAACGGGCGGAACACGTCAACGTGAAAAACCTCGGATTTCAGAGAGGAGCCATTGTATGTCACACCAGGATTCCAAGCATCCCCGAAACCTGTTCCGGGTTGAATCCCACATGATCCGGCCGATCATCTATCAGGTCTTTACCCGGTACATCACCCTGCTGTTCTTTTCCCTCCTCTGGGATTTCTTTCTGAACAAAGGCAGCATCCGCCGTCCTGTCAGCACCGCATTTGTGCTCTGCGCCATCTTCCTGGCCGTCATGGCCTGGCTGGCCTACCTGCGTCTGGACGGCATCAATGCGCCCCGGTTTGACCGGCGCCTGTTCCGGTGGAAAAAGAAGTCAGCCCGCTCCTATGGCGATATGATTGATTACATTGACGAGGACATCCCCACGTTTGATGATCTGGATGATCTGGATGATGAGGACAAGGACCGCTGCCTGTTTCTCTCAAACCTCATAACCGCCGCGCTGTTCATCCTGACCGCCATCATCCGTCCTGTCTGACTAGAAACAGAAAAGAATCCCTTTCGGGATTCTTTTCTGTTTCTACCAGACGACGTACGCAAAAATGAAATTACTCGAACCACTTTACCGGGAGATACTTCCGCTGATTCTCCAGCATCTCATCAAACAGCTTCTGGCCATCCTTGATGGAAACAGCGGCCATCTGCGGATCGTTCATGAACGTGCTGAATCCCAGCTTGCGGTCGCAGGTCAGTGCGGTGCGCAGCGTATTCTCCTGATTGTAAATGTGGCGAGCCACCAGCGGCAGAATATTGGAGGGCATTGCGCCGGCAAATACCGGCTCAATCCGGTCGCGTCCGAACATGGCGTTGGTTTCCACCACGCTGCCCAGAGGCAGATTCGGAATCTGTCCGCGGTTGGGAACATTGACGTTGGATACCAGATCACCCAGACCCAGAACGGCCTTGAGCAGCAGATGTCCTTCCTCACCGGAGGGCTTGAGCACCAGCTCTTCCTTTCCGCTGATCAGGTTATCGGAGCGCTCCAGACGATGAGCCAGGTCAGATACGCGCCAGTCGACCGTGGTCAGGCCGAACTTCCACTCCCTGACCGTCTCCGGATTCAGGGTATACCAGGGAGCGGTAAACTCGGCAAGATGGCGGTCGCCGGCAGCTGCAATGGCGCCGTAGCGGCGGAACAGGTCGAACTTCACGCGCTGGGCGCAGCTGAAGCTGGAGTTCATCCAGTTATTGTCGCCGCCCTCGTCAAAGCCGGTCTCATAGTACTTGTCCGCAAACTCCGCATACAGGGGCATCAGGTCAATTCCCTTATAGCTGGCGGTGGTCAGCCAGGTGAAATGGTTGATTCCGGTAACGGTCGTATACAGGTCCTGACGGGTCACACCCTTGATGTCATACTCCTTGTCCAGCATGGCGCACAGGAGTTTCTGGGTTCCGAAAACCTCATGGCAGCAGCCAAAGGCCTTGATCTGCGGGAAAACCTCATACAGCGTGCGCACGCACAGGGACATGGGGTTGGTGTAGTTGATGACCCACGCATCCGGCGCATAATCACGAATTGCCTCCGCAATGGTGACATACATCGGAATGGTACGCATGGCCCGCATAAAGCCGCCGGCCCCGACCGTATCGCCTACCGGCTGGTATACCCCAACACGTTCCGGCAGATGCACATCGGAACGCATCTCCTCGAACGTACCCGGCAGAATGGAAATGACAACAAAATCAGCCCCTTTGAGTGCCGCCTCAAGTGAATCGCTGACCTCATAGTGCCATCTGGACACCGCATCCTTGTGTGCGCTGATCTTGTTTCCAATGATCTCATTGCGCTCCGCCGCAGAGCGGTCAATATCATACAGACGAACTGTTCCGCACATGCTGGGGTCCATAGCCAGATCCATCATAAAACCCCATGCCCAGCCGCGGGAGCCGCCGCCGATATAGGCAACATTCAGAGCCTGTGCTCTGTCTTTCGCATCCTTAACCATTCTAAACCTCCAAATGATTTTCATTATCCGCCGCTTTCCGGTCCATTTCCCGGAATCTGCAGAAATTCATTTCCAAGACGCGGGACATTTTATCACAGGTCATAAGCCGATACAACGAAAAAACGATTGTATTCCTGTCCGAATTACAGGAATACAATCGTTTTACGTCCCGTTTTTTGAATTTGACAACAGATGCGATCTCTTATGGAGCTGACACCTGTTTCTTTCATCCTCTTTCCTCATCGTAAAGGTTCGAGGACAAAACCATACGTCCCGTCAGACAGGCTGTCTTAATAAGCCCACAGCAGTTCAGTAATCTCTTCCATAGAAAGAGGAATCTCTCCCGCTGCCAGCTTGGCCTTTCCGAATTCAATTGCCTCTTCCATTGTGGCATTGCATCCGTGTGCTTTCATAAAATCCGGCAGTTTCTTTTCCTTAATCGCCTTAAGCAGCTTTGATTTCATTGCCTTATCCTTCAGGGCCTCGTCAAACACCTGCTGAAGAGTTTTCGTTTCCATGTCCAAGTATCCTCCTAATTATTTATGCATGATCCTTACCGGTCAAACCTTTGCCTGTCAGCAATTGGCAGGCATGATCAAGCTGTATCATTATGTCATTCGTTTCTGATATGTCAAGTAGGTTTTCCAGAACGGAACATCAGGATCCATCTCGACAACCATCCACGGCACAAAAAAGCGAACAGAGAACCAGCATCCTCGAAGATCCGTATGGTTCCTGGCATCCCTCTCCTCGAAGCATCTTTTGATATTCGCCTCTCTGCCCGCTTTCGTATCACCATGCAGTTTTCAGATTTCTTCGCCGCTGCCTGTTCGCAGCAGACCGTTTTCCTGATAAACCCTTATGCCCACAGCAGTTTTTCAATCAGTTCCTCAGGAAGCGGAAGCTCACCTGCAGCCAGCTTGGCCTTTCCAAACTCAATGGCATCTTCCTTCGTGGCATTGCAGCCATGCTCCTTCATAAACGCTTCCAGCCGCTTGTTCTTTACAGCCTGAACAAGCTTATTCGTCAGATCTTTACTTGCCACAACCTCTTTAAACAGTTCCTCAATCGTTTTCATTGCAGAATCCTCCTTTTTGATTAAACACTCACTCTCAGATGTTCGGCCCCGGTCCCCATCAATGAAAGATGCGGATTCACATTCAAGCCGCAACGATTAATTATCGTTCTTATTCCCTGTCTGTGTCAATTGAATATTCCAGAACGTCAAACAGAACGATTGAGTCCAAATGAACCGGATTTGAACGCAACCACATCTTAAGCAAATCCGATCATGCTTTTTCTATCTCACAGCTATGATGCTTGAACTCGATACTGTCATTTGAATCTGACCTGTCATAATTTATCCCGACCAGGATCAGTTTTCCCTTATACAGTTCCAGTCTGTCCGGATATTTCTGTCTGTGAATCTGCGCAATTGCCGTATCCGCATCTTTTTCAACCTTTAACTCAATCAGCATTGCAGGAATATCAGGTTTCTTTGGAATAAAGGCAAGATCAGCATACCCCTTTCCGGTATCCAGTTCTGGGATGATCGTATAGAGATCCTGTGCGGCATAGTATGCCAGCTGCACGGCGTAAGAAAGCCCTGCCTCGCTGTGATAGGTTTTGTTTCCGGCCTTATCATGTGCTTTTTCCAGAAGATCCGCAACTCTCACCCTGTCACAGTTCCACGTTGCTTCCAACAGCTTCTGGGAATTCTGCAGTGCCTGAAAAGTCACTGTCCATTCCCTGTTCTTTGTGGAGGACCTGAATACATCCAAAACCTCCTTATTCGGGATAAAAACTTCTTTTGTTTCTCTTTGATAGCCAAGATACCCAAGATGAATAAACATCGTCAGGATATCATCCTTGCTGTTAAATGTCGTCATATCATTCTGGTATCTCGTAATATCAATCGGTACCCTTCCGCCGTTCATGAGAACGGCCACATCCTCTTTTAGTCCATCAACATTCCAGTCCACATACTGCCGCAGTGCCTCATAATTTTCCGTTTCATTCCAGTAGTTTATGTGGATTTCCACGATTTCTGCAAACCAGCGCAGCTGTGTTTGGATTATTTAATGTGTAGTATTTGGTCTCGTTTTGATTCATGAAAACTTTGTCTGTACAACCGGTTTGAGCATGACATCCTTGGAAGCCAGGAAATAACCGGTAAAGATGGTCAGGACGATGTTAATCGGCAGAGATACCAGGAGGACAATCAGGGTATTCTTGTAACCGCTCAGAAGAAGCGGATGGGTAAAGGCCATGCGGTAGGCACTGACCGTGAACTGATACGGCCAGAACAGAATGCCCTAATGTGCCGACAGATAGGACGTTGATGTAAAGGACGCACACAGGCAGTACCAGACCGGATACAGCGTCACAAAGCACAGGAACAGCAGGAGCAGTGTGTTGACCACATCAAAAACACGGCTGCCCGCGGATGAACGCTGTCAAGTCGCCCCAGTGCCCGTCATGGTTCCGGCATATAAAAGAAGCAGAGCCTGCGCTCTGCTTCATCGGAAAAGTCCTGTTTATTTGGTAATCGTCTCACCGGCCAGCTTGCCGAACACAACCGTGTCAACAACCGCGTTGCCGCCCAGACGGTTTGCACCGTGGATGGCACCGGTCACCTCGCCGGCAGCCACAAGACCCGGAATCACTTTGCCGTCGGTATCCACCACATGTCCCTCGGTATCGATATGGACGCCGCCCATGGTGTGATGCAGACAGGCCTGACGCGGTGTGGCAACCCACGGTCCCTTTTCGAGCTTGGTGGAGAACAGGGTTCTGCCAAACTCCGGATCGCTGTCCTTCTCGACATACTCATTGAACTTGGCAACAGTGGCTTTGAGATCCTCCGCCGTCATGTTTGCGCCGGCGGCATTCAGCTTCTCCGCCATCTCATCCAGCGTGTCCGCCACGTAGATGTATCCCTGCTCCTCAAGGAAGCGCAGCGAGAATCCATCTGCGGAAATCGCCTGATCAATGTCGACATAATCGCCGTCTGCAGACTCGAGGAAGTAGAACATTCCGTCGGTCTGTTTGAGGGAAGCAAGGCAGATCTGGTCACGACGGCCATCTTCCTGCACAAAACGCTTTCCTTCCTTATTAATGAAGATCTCCTGATCCGTTCCGTTGACAACACGCGGCGGATACTTTGTCAGCTGACCATCCTTGAGGTTGCCCAGGTACAGCAGCTGAATCTGATCCATCTGGGTGAGGTCAGCGCCGATAGCCGTCGCCATCCGGATGCCGTCGCCCTGAGAGCAGGCATAACGGTTGGTGGTCTTTACCTTGCTGAGATCATCCCACTTGCCGGAGGTATTGTACTCCTGTGCCATCTTGCTGTTAGCGGCAAAACCGCCGGTCGCAAGGACAACGCCTTTTTTGGCATTGAGCGTATAGGTATTTCCGTTCTTGTCCTCTGCCGTTGCGCCCACAACAACGCCCTCGTCATTGCGGATAATGGCATTGGCGGTCGTGGAGGTCAGCAGTTTCACACGGTCACCATAACCGGCCAGCGTTTTCACATAGGTGGTAATGAATCCGGTACCCATCTGCATAAGGGAGGTATGGGTTCTCTGCCACAGAGAGCCTGCGCCCTGACCGATCTTGTCTGAGAACTGCATGCCATGACCGACAACCCAGTCAAAGCCGTCCTTGGCCTTATAGGTCAGAACCTTTACCAGATCCAGATCGGCAACATCATCGCCGCCGTCGTAGGTCTGAAGGGCAAACCATGCTTCGGAATCAAAGATGTCGGTACGGCCGGCAGCCTTGTACTCCTCATACTCTTTGGCAACGATTTCCTGCAGTGCCTTGTGGTCCTCGGAAACCGGCTCTTTGGCCAGTGCAGCCTCAATCGTGGCCTTCTTGGCATCCGTCATGGTTTCAACAGACTGCAGGGCAGCATCCGGGGTGTTGTAAATGGCACCGCAGACGAGGGTATCCCCGCCGACTGCACCGCACTTTTCGACGATCGCCACCGTCTCAGCGCCATTCTCAAGCGCGGAAATAGCCGCTGCCAGGCCGGCACCGCCGCCGCCCAGGATGACCACATCGGCATCCACCGTCTTTGCCTCACCGGCCGCTTTCTCGGGGGCTGCCTTAAACGCATCCGCCTCTGCTCCGGCCTCTGCCAGTGCATTCTTGACAGCCGTCTTGATGGCGTAGCTGGTAATCGTGGCACCGGCTACCGCGTCCACACCGTAGGACTGCGCATCCACAATGCGTCCGGGAAGAACCGCAATCGGGGTGTCCCCCTCATACCCTTCCTCTGTCAGCGGAGCGCCGATTCCCGGTGTCTCCTGATGACCAAGAATTTCTACTTTTTCGATTTTGTCCTCTGAAACGGTCACCGCGACCTTGACAAGGTCGTTTTGTCCCTGCGCGGAGCCCTCATAGGTTCCCGGGGTCATTGCCATCGCGCTGGTGCTGACCAGCAGCAGACCCGCGGCCGCAAGAGACGCAATCATTTTACGATTCATACTGGTAACTCCTTTCCTCAATTCCCTCTTGCGAGGTAAGGAAAGTATAACATGTCTCTGAGCATTTGCTCCGTTCCTTTTTCGAAAGTCTTCTTTCAAAACAGGAAATGGCGTTGGTCCCGTCAGCTGACTGAATGGATCTTCGGAGGATTGCTGTCACGGAACCGGTTTAACAGGTCGTATCCGACACTTTCCAGTCCTGGAGCTTTCTTGTCTGTGAATCGAATGAAACGCCTATTCTGATCACCTTCCGGGAATCCGCAGCAAAAGCCAGCGCATAATCTTTCGTGTCAATCTGCTTAAGTGCTTCATTGGCCGACCCGTCCCGCTTGAATTCAAACAGATAAATATACTTTTTGGTTTCGACCTTGCAGTCAATTCGTCCGGAATACGTATGCATCTCGCAGAGAGTGAACTTCCCCAGCAATGTAAAAACCAGATATATTACCGTCTGAAAAACATGTTCAGACGAATCTGTTTCAGGTGTACAGGTGATGTTTGCAAAAAGTGAAGTCAGCACATCTTTTATCCGATCCAGTTCACCCTGCTCAATGTACCTTCTCAGTGTGAAAATGTCATTTCCTGATCCTGCTCCGCAGTTCGCCACAAATTCGTGCATCAGGCATTCAACAAACCCATACTTAACCTCTTCATTCGGGAATGCCAGGGTATATGCACGTGCATCACGATCATAGTCTGTAATCGTCAGATAACCGGTCTGGTAGAGCAGCGGCACCGGTTCAAGACTGTACCCCGTGTAATTCTTCAGCGTTCCTTCACCTGCATACAGCGTTCCTTCACCTGCATACAGCGTTCCATCTGTCAGCTTTCGAACATCAAAACCCGTATCCTTACATTTCCCTGTCAGAAAAGTCGGCGTGCCTGTTTCAAACCAGTACGAGCCGAAGTCTTTATCCAGCAGCGCGCCGAAAAGACTGTACGGATTATAGACACTTTCGCTGTCCGGATGGAAATAGTATCCGTCATACTGTTTTCTTAAAGCCGCCTCACATTCCTCAGCGGTCATTTTTCTTCGCTCAGCCAAAGCACCTGTCTCATCCTCAAAATACCAGTGCAGTTCTTCCCTGGTTATCCCGCACAGATTGGCGTAATCCGCTGACAGAGAAATGTCTCTCAGCTGGTCCACATCACTGAAAAGACTGACTTCATTGAGCCTTGTGACGCCTGTAATAAAGATAAAACGGATGAAATCATCTGCTTTTTTCAGTCTGCTGAAAAAACCTTTGAGCACCGCCTGCGTATGTGCGGCGCGATGCTGATCCTCCATCGTGTCAAGAAGCGGCTTATCATATTCATCTGCCAGGACGGCACAGCGCCGTCCGGTCATCTCTGCCGCCATTTCCAAAAGCCGCTCAAACCGGTATCCAAGAGTCTCATCTTTGTATTTGTCTCCGTAGATTTCCTCCCATTTCGAAAGATGCTGATTCAACACTTTCTCGATAGACGTGTTTTCATAGTATTCTCCATTGAAATCAAAACTAAAACCGGGTAGGGTTTAAACGCGTCCGGATTATTCTTTTCAAGCTGCTCAATAGCAAGTCCGGAAAACAGTTCTCTTTTTCCTTCCCAATAGGCTTTCAATGTGGAAAGAAGAAGACTTTTCCCAAATCTTCTGGGACGGATCAGGAAACATTTTCATGAACCAGCTGATAGATGAACGGCGTTTTATCCACGTACGCAAAGTTCTCTGTTCTCAGCTTTTCAAAGCTCTGAATGCCAATCGGCAGTTTTTTTCTCATTCCTTTGCCCACTTTTCTTTCGTATCTGCCGTCAGCTCCTTTGCAGGCCTCAATGTTGGTCGTTTGCCGGAGCTGCTTTTGTCTGAGGCCCGGATGTGATAAACTGTCGCTGCGCGACAGAGCCTCTCCCCTTTGCCAATGCACCGGGGAAACTGATGTCTCGTCACAGCATCACCTGAAAGTCCTTTTCACCTGAATGGGTCTCACTCCATCTTTGAGCATACTCAATCAGTTTTTTCACCTCAGGCATCCCGGCACGTTTTCCAACCAGGATACTCTCCCATGCCCACATCGGTTCCTCATTCAGATCCAGCGGCACGAGATCATAGATTTCATCAAACTGTTCAAGGGCATTTTCTGGTGCTAGCGTCAGTGCATTCCCCGTCCCTGCCTCCCTGGTGACAAAGTGCATCCCGCCCAGAAACGTGATCTTCTTGAGCTTTACCTGACGCTTTTGAAGTTCAGGCATCAGCATCCGGACAAAACAGCAGCTGTCATGCGGATACACAAATTCCATTCCGCTCAGGTCCTCATAATGCAGCTTCGCCCGGTCAATCAGCGGATTCGTCCTGGATGCCACCAGATACGCCGGTTCCATGTACATCCGATGCGTTTCCAGTTCCCGGTGCTGTGGGCTGTGCCCAAAGAAAAAACCGATATCCACCTGCCCGGAACGAACCATGTCCGGCACAGACGCGTTCGGCGAGGTGATCATGTTCAAATGGATGCCGGGGTTCGCCCTTGCAAATCCCGTAAACAGATCCGTCAGGCTGTATTCGACATTCAGTTCACAGCCGCCCACCGTCAGCGAGGCAGCACTTCTCTCGTTTTTCTGAATGGAGGCCTTATATTCAGCCAGAATCGCCTGTGCATGCGGCAGAAAGTTCTTCCCTTCCTCCGTGATTTTCAGCATCCTGTTTTCATGAATCAGAAGCCTTGCTCCCAGTTCATTTTCAAGCGTCTGTACATGTTTGAAAATGGTGGAGGGGGCATATTGCAGCAGATCCGCCGCCTTCTGGTAATTTCTTGTTTCACAGACGGTGACAAATGTCTGGAGTTCTCTGGTATCCATTCCTGTCCCTCCTGTTGCTCCCTTGAATTTCTCAGAGAAAAGGTCACGGCTGACACGGATTCATCCTATTCCACTCCACACAAAAAGTCAAGAGGCGGATTTCCGTTTTTTAAGCGGCTGATCCATCTGCGCTTTCCTTAATATTTTGACATTCAATTGAGCACAATTGCAAAAAAGAATTGACAGGACTCTGAAAGTTTCCTATAATTTAACTGACTTTTTCAAGAAATAGTAAGGAGGATTGATTATGAAAAAGTTATTTGCTCTTGTAATCGCACTGATCGTGGTCCTCTCCCTCAGCGTTCTGCCGGCAATGGCCGACGGGCTGGTTGTGGGAACCTTTGATCCTGCCTCTGCCGGCGAGTATGAACTCGGCTTTGGCTGGTGGGGCAACCAGGTACGTGACGAAGTGACCAAGGCTGCGGCCGACTTCTTCACCGAGAACTATCCCAACGTCAAATTCAACCTGAACACCCAGGTATGGAACAACTACTGGTCTCTGATGAGCACCTATGCTGCCAACAATGACCTTCCGGACATCATGCAGCAGGACTATGCGTTCATCGAGCAGTGGGTTGCTGCCGGCGATCTGCTGGACCTCACCCCCTACATCGAGAGCGGTGCTCTGGACCTGTCCAAGGTTCCCCAGAACATCATCGACACCGGTAAAGTCGGCGAAGGCATCTACGCTGTCTGCGCTGGCGTGAACGCTCCCGCTCTTCTCTACAACAAGACCCTGACCGATGAACTGGGCATCGAAGTGCCGCAGAACATCACCTGGGATCAGTTTGCCGAGATCTCCCGTAAAATCTTTGCCGAGAAAGGCATCGGCGCTGTATACGGCGAGGGCAACTCCGAGAACCAGCCGACCTACTACGCCCGTGGCCTTGGCTATCAGGCAATGTGGGGCGCTGAAGGCCTGAATCCGACCGCCGAAGAGATGACTGGTTACTATCAGCGCATCATGGACGGCGTTGCTGAGGGCTGGATGTTTGACACCGACAAGATGGCTGGCGTCAACCTCACCGACCTTGCTCAGAACCCGCTCGTATACGGCACCTCCAACGATGTCCGTTCCTGGGCCGCCTTCGCTTTCTCCAACCAGATCGCTGCCTATCAGAAGGCTGCTACCGCTGATGGCATCGAGCTTGGCATCACCAACTGGGCCAGCGACGATCCGGTGAAGTCCAACTACATGAAGCCCAGCCAGTTCTTCTCCATCACCACCGACACCAAGAATCCTGATCTGGCCGTTGCTTTCCTGAACTACCTCATCAACGATCCGCAGGCCAACACCATCATGCGTGCAGAGCGCGGCGTTCCGGCCAACAGCGAAGTCGCTGCTGCCATCGCTGAGGAAGTTACCAAGGTTGACCCGACCTATGGTCTCGTGGTTGATTACCTCGCATTCGTCGAGAAGAACTCCAGCCCGATCTTCCCGCCGCTCCCCGGCTACTCCGGAACCGTCAACCAGGATGTTCTCCTTCCTCTGACCGAAGAAGCTCACCTGGCCAAGCCGACCATGACCGCCGAGCAGTGTGCAAAGCAGCTGATCGAGGATACCGCCAACATCGCTGCCGACTATTAATTGCTCAAATAGTCTTTAACACAGAGGAGGGCCTTGGTGCCCTCCTTTTTTAGAAGACTGTGTCACGTAGAAAAGGAGCCTCCGAGTATGACTGCAAATCCGATTAAAAAACGTGCAAGGTCTGAATCCTGGCTCAATGAGGAATCCATCGCCGGCTATGTATTCAGCCTTCCTTTCATTATTGGTTTTCTGATGTTCATGTTGATTCCGATGGCGCTTTCTCTCTACTATTCATTCTGTAAGTACGATATTCAGACGCCGCCGGAATTCGTTGGCCTCAACAACTATATCCGCATCTTCACAAACGATAAGGTCTTTACCAAGGCACTCACCGTTACCTGTTACTATGCATTCATCGGCACACCGCTCAAAGTCATTTTCGCACTGATCGTCGCCCTGATTCTCAATCATGAGACGCGCGCCGTCGGACTTTACCGTGCCGTCTATTACCTGCCTTCCATTATCGGCGGTTCCGTCGCCGTCGCCATTCTGTGGCGCCGCCTGTTCGAATCCACCGGTACCATCAATGCCATCTTCTCCAACGTCTTCCCTTCCCTGGCAGGTTTCAACTGGTTCAGTGAGGGCCCGGCCATCTGGGTTCTGATCATCCTGACGGTCTGGCAGTTCGGCTCTTCCATGCTGATCTTCCTCTCCGCCCTCAAGCAGATTCCCCGCGAGCTGTATGAGGCTTCCTGGGTGGATGGTGCCAAC
This sequence comes from Clostridia bacterium, assembly GCA_017626895.1. Lineage (GTDB taxonomy): Bacteria > Bacillota > Clostridia > Christensenellales > Aristaeellaceae > Ventricola. The sequence continues at coordinate 42,348 of JAGAHV010000159.1, forward strand.
GGCATCCAGCAGTTCACCAACGTGACCCTGCCCATGCTGACCCCCACCATCTTCTTCAACCTCGTTCAGCAGACCATCAACTCCTTCCTTGCCTTCACCCAGTGCAAACTGATCACCAACGGACAGCCCAGAAACTCCACGCTGTTCTACACCGTGTATCAGTACAACAAGGCATTCCCGGCACAGGGCAAGAGCCAGATGGGCTATGCCTCCGCACTGGCCTGGATCATGCTGATCATCGTCTCCGTCGTCACCATGCTCCTGTTCAAGAGCAGAAGCAAATGGGTCTTTGATGCTTAAGGAAAGGAGAGAAAACGATGACTACTGAAAAACGGATCAAGAACATCATCTATCATGTTCTGGTCGCCCTCGGCGGCTTTATCATGATCTATCCGCTTCTGTGGATGGTTCTCTCCTCTTTCAAGCCGACGGACATGATTCTCCCCACCGCCTCCAGCCTCATCCCGAAAGAATTTACCTTGCGGAACTACATTCAGGGCTGGAAAGGATTCATGGGTTACAGCTTCGGCACCTTCTTCATCAACTCCTTTATCATCTCCCTCGCGTCGACATTCGGAACCCTTTTCTCCTCATCACTGGTTGCTTTCGCGCTTCAGCGTCTGCAGTTCAAGGGCCGGAAAATCCTGTTTACCCTTGTTCTCTCAACCATGATGCTCCCTGCCCAGATCCTGATGATCCCGCAGTTCATGTGGTTCCGTCATCTGAACTGGGTCGGTACCTACTATCCGATGATCCTCCCCTACTTCTTCGCCATTCAGGGCTTCTTTGTCTACCTCATCATGAACTTCATCGGCGGTATTCCAAAGTCCCTTGACGAAGCAGCCAAGATCGACGGATGCTCTTACTATCAGATCTTCTTCCAGATCATTCTCCCTCTGATCGTTCCGGCTCTGGTCACCTCCGCCATCTTCTCGTTCATCTGGCGCTGGGATGACTACCTCTCCGCATTGCTCTACGTCAACCGCGCCAGCATGCGTCCGGTAGCTCTGGCCCTGCAGTTGTTCAACGATCCGTCATCCGGTTCGGATATCGGCTCCACACTGGCCATGTCCACACTGTCCATCGTGCCTGCAACCATCATCTTCCTGATCTTCCAGAAGTCTCTGGTTGAGGGCATTGCCTCTACCGGTATCAAGGGATAATAATTGAAAAAACGCAGTCCCTTCAGACTGCGTTTTTCTCTTAAATGCCAGATCTCAGCCGGAACAATGCTGCATCGGCTATTGACCACCCGCTGAGACCCAGAAAGGAGTCCCATGAAAACATCCGCCTATCCAAACGGAACCATTGTCGGTGATTCCCTGCCTGGTTCACCGGAACTCTCTGCCCGCGGAAACGTCACGGCAGGCTGCCGCACAGACTCATTCATTCGCCCCTCCGTCCCCTCTCTGGCCAACGGCCTCAAGGATCTGCCCCTTCCGCTGCACGACCGGGTCATTCCCTACACCGTCTTTTATCCGGTCTGCGCGGATGAGCCCGGCGAAAACTGTGTTTACACGGATTATATGGGCCGGATTGACCTTGGAAACCTGCAGAGTTTTACGTTTCCCGGCCGTGCCCGCTCCGGCGGCACCCCGGACCGTTCCATGGGTCCGCGCCCTGTCGTGATCATCTCACACGGCTATCCCGGATCCATGATGCTCCTGGTCAATCTGGCTGAAAACCTGTCCAGCAAGGGCTATATCGTCTTTTCCCTTTCGCATACGGATAATGCCTACACGGATTTCCTCCCGGAAGGCTCGTTTGAAAGCGCCCTCATTCACCGTTCCCTGGACCAGCGTGCCATGCTGGATGAACTGACCAGGCTCAATGCCGCCGGTCCGCTGGCCGGTCTTCTGGATCTTGACCGGGTGGCGCTCATCGGGTTCAGCATGGGCGGTTATGGCCTGCTCCGGACACTGGGAGCAAAAATCGGTGACAAGCTTCTCGAAGAACACCCTCAGATTGCCTCTCACCTGACCGAGCCGGACTGGCACGGCGATTCCCGCGTCAAGGCGGCTGTCCTTTTCGCCCCAGCCACCTTTCTGGTGGATGCCGCGCATCTTGAAGACATCCGCGTTCCAACGCTTTGGGGCTGCGGCACCATGGACCGGGTCGTCGGATACGATGCGGTTCATGCCGCCTTCCAAACCGCCAGAAACAGCCGCCGGACCATGATCAGTTACATCGGCTGCGGCCATAACGTGGCCAACAATCCGGCGCCGCCTTGTGCCCTCAGCGCTGACTGGAGCATTCTCAAGCGCTGGGCAGATCCGGTCTGGGATACCGCCAGGCTCAACACCATCAATCTGCATTTCATCACGGCTTTCCTCAGACAGTCGCTCCTGGGTGAAAACGGCGAGGCCTATTATGCTGGTCTCAGGGAGGGCGAGCCTCTCCCCGGCTTCACCGCAGATACCGATGTGGGCGTTCGTGTCGAGCACCTGCCGGAAAACTGAATGCATCATAATCGGAGGATCTAATGAAACAGCTGAACATTTTTGCATTTGCCGATGAAGCCAGCACGATGATCGACGGACAGATCACCGCCATGCTTCGCAATCAGCTTCAGGGCCTTGAAATCCGGGGCGTGGACGGGGTGAACATTTCGGACATTTCGCTTGCCAAGGCGAAAGAGGTCCACCGGAAGCTCAGTGACAACGGACTGCGTGTCTGGTCCATCGGCTCCCCCATCGGCAAGATCCCGGTGAACGGAGATCACGCCACCCATACGGAAGCCTTCCGCCGCACGCTGGAGATTGCCTTCGTCCTCGAAGCGGAAAACATCCGTCTCTTCTCCTACTATATCGAAGAGGGAAAAGATCCCGCGGACTATCGTGATGCCGTCATCGATCACCTCGGTGCTCTTCTTGCCTTCGGCGAGGGATCCGGCATCCGTCTGTGTCACGAGAACGAAAAGGGCATTTACGGTGACAATGCCGTCCGCTGTCTGGACCTGCTCAATACGTTCCCGAACCTGTATGGCATTTTCGATCCGGCAAACTTCATTCAGTGCGGACAGGATACCCTTGAGGCCTGGGAAATGCTGCACAGCCGGATCTGCTATCTGCACATCAAGGATGCCCTGAAAGACGGCACGGTCGTGCCTGCCGGATACGGAGAGGGCCACCTGCCTGAGATTCTTGCCGCTTATATCGCCCAGGGCGGTTCTGCGGTTACCGTTGAGCCCCACCTGCAGGCGTTCAGCGGCCTTGACCATCTTGAGCGTCCCAAGGAAGACCGGAAGCTGGGCACCGGTTTCCATTTCAAGGATCACGATGAATCCTTTGACAAGGCCTGCAGTTCCCTCCGCGACATTCTGAATTCTCTGTAACCTTCCAAATTCTCTTCCAATGAAAGGAGTTTTCTCATGGCTGACTTTATCCGGCTTGGAATCATTGGCATTGGCAATCAGGGCTCCATGTATGCCCGCCGCATCGTAAAGGAAAACTGGTGTCCGGAGATCCGTCTGACCGCCATTGCGGACAAGAATCCCGACCGCATTGAATGGGCCAAATCCGCCATTTCGCCTGATCTTCAGTACTTTGATGATGCCATTGCCATGCTGGACAGCGGCGTCATTGACTCCTGTATCGTCGCTGTTCCCCATTATGATCATCCCCACCTTGTCATTGAATGCATGAAGCGCGGCATTCATGTCATGTGCGAAAAGCCTGCCGGCGTCTACACCCTTCAGGTTCGTGAGATGATGGCCGAAGCGGACAAACATCCCGAGGTTGTCTTTGGCATGATGTTCAATCAGCGCACCAACTGCCTCTACCGCAAAATGCGGGAGCTGATTCAGAGCGGCAAATACGGCCGTGTGCGCCGCGCCAACTGGCTGATCACCAACTGGTATCGTCCGCAGTTCTACTATGACAGCGGCGACTGGCGTGCCACCTGGTCTGGCGAGGGCGGCGGCGTATTGCTCAATCAGTGCCCGCACCAGCTGGACCTGTGGCAGTGGATTCTGGGAATGCCTGTAAAGGTTCAGTCCTTCATGCGCTTTGGTCAGTGGCATGACATTGAAGTGGAAGACGATGTCACCACGTACATGGAGTATGCGGACGGACATACCGGCGTCTTTACCACCTCTACCGGCGATCCTCACGGAACCAACCGTTTTGAGGTTCAGATGGACGGCGCGCAGCTGATTGCTGAAGGGGAAACCCTGATGCTGGCTGAACTGGATCAGCTGGAACAGGACTGGACAAAGACCAACAAGGAGGCCTTTGGATCTGTTCCCTGCAAAGTCATTAATGTTGAAATGGATGGACTCAATCCGCAGCACCAGGGCGTTCTCAATGCCTGGGCTGGTGCCATTCTGCGCGGCGAGCCGCTGGTTGCGGATGGACATGAGGGCATTAACGGGCTCATGCTCTCCAATGCCATGCATCTCTCCTCTTTCCTCGGAAAGCCCGTTGAGCTGCCCTTTGATGAAAAGCTCTACTACGATGAGCTCATGAAACGTGTGGCCACCTCCAAGCGCAAGAGCGGCGGCCCCGCCGTTTTCGCCGACACCGCCAATTCATTCGCCGGAACCAAGTAAACAACAAAAGCAGGAGCGAGCTCCTGCTTTTTCTATTTCTCAACCCAAGATGATGTATCCTGTTTTTCAAGCATTGTATCGTTTCACCATACAGCTTTTTTGGCAGAAGCAGATTCCATAGGCTTTGCATCCCACATATCCATCATCCAGAATCCCTTCCTCATATCTCTTGTCCCTGATCTGGGAAAAAGCCTCGTTAATTCCATCCTGCATTTCAATGAATTTCTTTCTTGCCTTCACTTCAAAGAGAATGGCCGGAAGATCATGTTTAATCGGATACAGGACAATATCCGGACGTCCATTTCCTTCTTCCCGATTCGACCGTGCCACATAATCTGGCACGGCATGGAGCAGTGACAGGAAGAAGCCGTGATAAAAGCTCTCCGTGCTGTCAAATGTGCTGATCATCATTTCCAGAAGATGATTGATGCAATCTTCCATTCCTTCCACATCATCATTCAGAACAGATCGAGCCAGTGGACTCAGGTCCTCTTTCTGAATCTGTTTATCAAACCATTTGCGTATCTGATTTCTATAAATACTCCTTATCTCTGCATTGGGAATTGCCAGCCGGCCATAAATATCTTCTCCGCCAAGTCTTTCAGAAACTTTTTTCAGATAACCGGTAAAGAACAGAAAATTCCATAAATTATCAGCCGATTCGCCGATTTCCTCATACGTGATATCCTCATGAATCTGCTTCTCAATCGTTCCGCCCTCGATAAGTCTGTTCAGTTCTTCTTTCATCGCCGCATCTGCTCCGGCTATCAGATCCCGAATAATTTGATTTGAGGATGTATTTGACCAATAGGGTTCAGGAAATTTTTTGTTTTCATTGACAATCCCATCCACATAATTGGTTATACTCCAGGGATTATAGATTTCCGTCTCGCCAAAGATATAACCATCATACCATTCCTTCACCTCAGGCGTTTTTGACTCAATTCCATAGTCTTCAAGCATCTGCATCGTTTCCTGTACCGTAAAACCAAAGGCTTCATCAAATGCCCCTGACCTGATAGAATTGATTTTCAAATTGTTCATACCTGTGAAAATGCTTTCTTTGCTGATCCGAAGACAGCCGGTGATCACGGCAAGCTCAAGTGCATTATTCGTTTTGAGACATGACTCAAAAAGGGAGCGGATAAAACTGACCATTTCCTGATAGAAACCCTCATGATACGCATTTTCAAGCGGGACATCGTATTCATCAATCAGAATCAGGACTTTTCTCCCATGATAGTGCATCAGGGCATCTGAGAGCAGTTTTAACGACGTCGAATACCTTGTAATTTCTGCGAGACCTGATTTTTCATCTTCAAACACACTGTCCTTTCCGGGAACGGACAGTTCTTCAATGATCTTCCTGTCAGCCAAAGGCAGTCTCCCCTGTGTCCAGAGATAGGAATGCCTTTTAATCTCGGAAATGATATTTTCCCTCAGTTTCTTAAATGAAGAAATAAAGTCAGGCTGTCTTGCAGACTTAATCGACAGACTAATCACCGGATATTTTCCCATCATGGATAGAATCTCTTTCGGTGCCCCCATGATTTTCTTTCCTTCAAAATACCAGCTTTTATCTATCTCTTTCCCATCGTTGTCATATTCGAGTTCAAAAAAAGTCTGAAGCATGGAAAGTGCGAGCGTCTTGCCAAATCTTCTTGGCCGGGTGAATAAGGTTACCTTTCCGCCTTTTTCAACGAGACCCCGAACCAGCATGGTTTTATCAACGTAATACAGATTTCCCTCGACGAACTCCTTGTAATTCTCATAGCCAATTCCTATTTTTTGCATTTGATCACCCCCGGAGAAACTTGCTGTCTTGTTTTATCACAGATATCTGTCTATGGGAATCACGTGGTCACGGTTCACCGGACAATTCCTCTATTCCCCGTTCCGCCTCAATATGCTCAAAGAAATCATTCTTTTTCTCATCCGGACCCACGGCCGTGTAGTAAAGGCCGAACAGGCGGTTATCGTGTTTTCCAGAGTCTCGGACGACATATTTCCCCGAATCCTGGGTACGATGACGTTTGAATGCCTCACAGGCCACATCAAAACCGGTTTTCCCGTCAAAGGCGGTCAGCGGCTGGCGCCAGTCCATGACAACGGGGTTCTTCTCATACAGATGGATGTACACTTTCTGAATCTGCCACGGATCCAACGCGGCATCTTTTCCGGTCAGTTTATACGCCGGGTCTGCTGCTAGTTCCAGTGCCTGAACCAATCCCCAGGCACAGGCTTTATGCGCCCCATGACCATATTCCCCGTTAAAGTCATGTGTCACCGCCACCAGCGGCCGGTATCGCCGGATCAGCCCGGTAATAAACTGCAGAACGTTCTCCTCGCCCCACATTTTGATGATGTCCCTCGTCTGGGACGCATACCGGTCGATAAAGACATCTCCTCCGGTCATGATGGGATATTCCCGCACGCCGCAGGTCCAGAGGCAGTCAAGCAGCTCACACTTTCTGCTGGCAGGCTGTTTGGTGACATTGACCACAAGAACTTTTTTCCCGCGTTCCCCCCGGTAATAAGGAATGGTTCCGCCAAACCAGAGGACCTCGTCATCCGGATGGGCGGAAAGGACCAGCAGATCCGCCTCCCCTTCAAAAGGCTTCCACCGCTCTACCCAGTCTGGAACACATCCGGCACCCAGGAGCTGGATCTCTGTCACGCAGAAATCCATGGAACCGCTGTTGTGAATCCGAAAATGACGCAGACCATCTACCGGAATGTACTCATTGTAATACAGAGCCTTCCGTGCTCTCCCCGTCGGCTGCCATGTGCCCTCACTGTCCTGCACCTCCAGCTGGTAGGCGGAGAGTTCTCCGCCCCACTTGACATACAGGCCGAAGCAGTCCTGCCCCTCCGGCAGTTCAAATTCCAACCAGCCGTTTGGTCCCCCGTTCCACGCGGTCTTATACCGGTCATCCGTGAGCCAGTCCCGGTCATTCCCGTTCCGGTTTACATGAATCCGGGCAAGCCCGGTAATATCCGCCGCCGGTGTACTGCTCTGTTCCACTGCTTCAATGAAGCGTTCCGAAAAAGTGTCATCTGGCTGAAGCTCTTCATTTTGCGCCGTCCGGTCAAAAATGCCGCCCGGTGACTGAGAAAAATCCATCCGCACGCCGCCGGTGCCCGTGCCCTTCTCCGCCGCCGCCATCCAGGGCAGCAGCAACAGACACAGGCATACCATCCATCTATTCATCGTACCGAACATGAAAACCTGATTCCTCCTCACTCAGCGGCATTTCCCATTCCTGCCGATCCGTTATCTGGACATAAGTTCCGGCAGCAATGCGCTGAATCATCCGCTCGATCTCATCTGCCGGGCCCTGCACTTCCATCTCCACTGCTCCATCCCAGCGATTCATGACCCAGCCCGTCAGCTCTGCAAGTGCCGCCGCATGAACGGCCCGATAACGGAAGCCAACTCCCTGAACATCGCCTGAAAAGACAAAGTGTTTACGTATCCTGGACATCGTTTTCTCCCTTTTGGAACTCCTTCATCTCCATTGCCGTGCAGCCGCCTGGCTGTTGTCCGGCTGAGCGAACAGACCCTTTCCGATTAACGCCGGCCGAAATCCGTGAACATGGCCGCCAGTTCACTGACGATGTCCTCTGCGCTTTTTCCCTGTTCCTCGACCGTAACATCCGCATAGCGTTCGTAGAGCGGCACCCGTTCCTCATACAGCATCCGAAGGGTCTGTCCCTCCGAAAGCACAACGCCCCGCTGCCGGATATTCTGAAGGCGGGCTGCCAGCGTATCATATGCCACCGACAGGTACACCACCGTACTCTGTTCGCAAAGACGGGCCATTGCCCGGTCTCCGTAGACGGCACTGCCGCCGGTCGCAATCACCGCAGGCGCCGGCAGATTCATCTCAAGAATCACCCGCTCCTCAAGCTGTTTAAACCCTTCCGGCCCGTACCGGTCGATCAGCTCGGAAAGCCGGGCGCCGGACTGTGTCTGAATCAGCAGATCCGTATCCAGAAACGCGGTTCCCAAAACCTTTGCCAGAATCACACCGACAGTGCTTTTCCCGGATGCCGGCATTCCGATCAGCGTGATGCAGTTTTTCTCCATTTCAAGCCTTCTTTCCCTATCTGTCCGTTTCTGACCTCATTCCCCGGAACAGGCACCGTTTAAAGAGATAAACATGCCCTGTATTGGCAGGGCATGTTTATCTCCGTTCCTGCGTTATCATTTGGATTTGACTCCATGAATCCGGGCAAGCAGCCATTCCTTCTTCTTTTGCTGATCCGTCTCCGGCGGGTCGCCGCGAAGAAATGGGAGTGCCAGTTTCAGACGTTTTTTGGTTTTGGCAATCGTTTGTCTGGTCTGATCCTCTGTAAGTCCCGTCTCCTGTGCCACCTCTTCAAGCGGTTTTCCTTCCATAAACCGCTTTTCAATGACCTCCGCCTCCGTCAGGCTGCGGCCTGAAAAAAGCTCTATGGCAAGACGGAGCTCAATATCCTCCGGCCATTGTCGGTCCTCCTCAAGATGATGCAGAAGACATTCCGGATAGGGTTCCGTTACCGCTTTCACGCCATCCAGACAGACAACCGTCTTAACCCCTTTCTCCCGGGCATAATCAACCGTTCTCTTTGTACTTCCGGCTTCTCCATTGTAGAAGGCGATCACCAGACTGGAATGATCCACGAGCCAGCGATTTCGGCGCTCCAGCGCATTTTCATCATAGCGGTCAGCCATCGTCACCCGATAGTCAGCCGCCTTCCACACCTCTGTATACCGCTTCTTCCACTCCTCTTTCCATCGCGCATCAAAAGAAAGATACGGTGTGACGGCAATGAGCCGGAGGGCATCATTGGTCTTTTTCCTGGCAAGGACAATCTCCGCTGCCCAGAGGTCGACCCCCATGCCCATGCCGGTAAGAAAGGTGGTTTTCCCATCTGCCACAGCCTCATCAATCCGGTCTTCCAGCCATTTCCGCACCTGCGTTTCGCTTTCATCCAGCTTGGATGCCCGGTGGCCGGTGAAACAGCAGCGACGCAAACGTTTTTCTTCCTCCGTCATTTTCCTGCCTCCTTCTCCGTTCAAAAAGGAGTTTGCCCAATCCCCGACAGCTTTTTTCAAATCCGGGTCAGCATCAGGCTGCTCCGACAAATGACCTCCCCTGCCTGCCTTTCCGTGACCTGGCCTGCCAAAATCGCGGCAGTTGAGAGCATCCGAACCCAGCGGTGCACAGGGCCAGACTGCGGCTAAAAGAGCTTTTTCAGAAAGAACCGCTTTCCTGCAGATTTACTCTGCCCAGCTGCCGTTTCTGAAAATGGGCACCGCTTTCCCATCCGGACGCACGCCGTCTATCGACAGATCCTCTGCGCCGATCATGAAATCGACGTGAATAATGGAGTCATTGATTCCCATTTCCCGTGCCTCTTCCATCGTCAGATTATCGCCATCCGGCAGGACTTCCTTGAAACCCATGCCCAGTGCACAGTGGCAGCAGGCATTTTCATCAAACAGCGTCTCATAGAAAAGGCCGAACTGATTGACCGGACTCTCTTTCGGCACCAGAGCCACCTCACCCAGCATGGCGGCGCCCTCGTCCATATGGATCATCTTTTCCAGCAGTTCCTGTCCCTTTTCCGCCTTGCAGGAAACGGCGCGGCCATCCTTAAACGTGATGGAGAAGTTCTCGATCAGCTGACTGTTATAGGAAAGCGGCTTGACCGCCACCAGTGTTCCCTCACACTTTCCGGCATGCGGTGAGGTAAAGATTTCCTCTGTCGGCATATTGGGAATATAGGACGCGCCATTTTTTACATTAACGGCACTCGCACCTTCCCATTTTGCCCCCGGAATCAATTCAACCGTAAAGTCCGTTCCGTTGGCGCTCCGATACTGAAGGGAGGCAAATCCCTGGTCATTGAGCCAGGCCGCCTTCTTTGATATGAAATCCGAATGTGCCTTCCATTCCTCTACCGGATTATTCTCCTCCGTCACACGTACGGTGGTCAGAATCGCTTTCCAGAGCTGATCCACGGCGTTCTCTGCATCCGGATAGCACTTCTTTGCCCATTTTTCCGACGGATAGGCTGCAATCACCCACTGATGCTTTCCTTCAATCGCATTCCGATACGGCTTTACCACTCTTCCGCGGCACTGAGCCACCTCCGAGAGCTTGGCAGGATCAATCCCGCTCATGGCGTCCGGGTCATCCGATACGATAAAGATCCGGCACGGAAGATCCTCAACCATCTGGCTAAGTTTTTCCTTCTCCCACGGGAGAACCGTGGAAAGGGTTTCCGTGTCCGCATAAAGATAATTCAGTCTTGAATAGGCATCAAACGTCCAGTCAACATTGACCTTTTTTGCCCCGGCTTTATAACATTCCTCGATGATCAGCGCAGCAAACGCATGCTGCTCCACAGAAACTGTCAGCAGGACCGTCTGTCCCGGCTGGACATTGGCGCCGGTCCTCACGATCAGCTCTGCGTATTTTCGCAGCAGGTTTTCTGAAATGCTCATAACGAAGTTCCCCCTTTACCATTCACAAGGTGCGTTCCGGTGATCCTGACCGGTTCATTCCCGTCGCTCAGAATCGTTTCCTCTGATCCCACCCAGGCTGCCCGGAGAATCGGCTGATTCTCCTCTCCCGCTCTGCATAGCGGTTTCTTTCCGGCCGTACCTCACACCTGTCACTGTTATAACGCATCCCCTCCGTCCATGTCAAGTCATGATTTCCCGGCCCACGGGCGGCTCTGCAGATGCATTGTCCTGTTCATTGTCCGGATGCAGATAATCCTTTATCCGGATGAAATACTCCCGTTCTGAATCCTCTGCAAAATCCCTTGCATCGCTTTCACATTGCTGATAATAGTAGGTATTGAAATCCCCGTCTGTACCGGTATAGTTCTGAAATTCTTCGGCATATTCCCTGATTTCCCGGAACATCATAAGACCTCTGTTTTCCTGACGGGTTTCTATCAGCAGATCGATCAGGCGATGCTGATATGCATGATAAGCCTCATGACAGACGGTATTGACCAGTTCCCACGGGGAATCGTATAACAGAGATGCCGTGCTGATCCGGATTTCATGTGTTTTGTCATGGTAGGTTCCCGCCTTGTCCCTGCTCATATCCTCAGCGCCCACATTCAGTTCATGCGGCAGGCCCAGATATCTCTGTTCAATATTGGCCACGGTCTGAAGGACATTCAGCTTTTCCCGGGCAGTGTACTGTTCCCATCTTCCGTCAGCCAGCGCCGTCAGGGTTCCCATGTTGTTCTGGATGGTCTGTGCCTCGATATTCTGATCACTGGCCGGCGGGACCGCTGCCTTAACCAGTACCGAATTAAACGCGCGTGCCGATCCCGTTACCGCAATGATCACGGCAAAGCCGAACCCAATCATTCTCTGCAAGACCATCGCCATCCAGCGGCCCTCAGGCAGGACAGACTGCCCTGCCATAACCCGCCTGACAACCTGCCATGTAAGGAATGCCGAAACCGCAGAGGTGAGACACAGCAGCACTGTGCTGATCAGATCAGGACGGACAGGCATATAGGCAAGTACCGTATATATTCCGTATCCGATCAGCAGATTAAAACAGACGCTGATGATATTTCTGTGATGCCGGATATTCAGGAGTGTTCCAAGACCTGTTCCGGTCAGGACAAGTCCCCACAGAACAGCCTTGGAAAGGACGAGTGTCTGATGCTCAAGGGATCTGAACAGAAAGAGCCGATACCAGACCATCCCGATCAACATCCAGAAAACGTTATTGAACAGATAATCAACGATTCCATCCCGGTTTCCGGCAACACGGGAATGCCTTTCTTTCCGGACCGGACAGATGTATCCCTGATCAGGATGATAGCCCAGGATCACGCCGGCCTGTTCCCGCGTTGAAAAAGACTTGTTTCTTCTCATGGCGTCATCCTCCTCTGCTCTGGTCAATTGCCTGAGACACGTTGCCAATGGGTCAGATTTTCCTTACTGTCGCTGCGCGACAGAGCCACTTTGCAAGCCTCCACTCTGTTCATTTGCCTGAGACACTTTGCCAATGACCCGGATTTCCCTTACTGTCGCTGCGCGACAGGGCCACTGCCCTGACAGAAAGCTTTCTGTCTCCCCTCATTCGCCAGTTTCACGGAATCGTTATATCACAAAATCTCCTTTCCCTGCATTCAACTGATGGTTGAAACGGACAAAGCCTGATCAAAACCAGCCGGAGCAGAAGCTGCTCCGGCTGTATCTGGGCTGTTTACTTGTTCCAGGGATAGTTCTTGACGCTCTCTGCCTCCCAGTTCAGGCGGCCATAGCTGCGGGTCAGACCGAAAATCTTCTTCTCAACCTTTTTGGTCAGCATGCCCGGACGGAGACGCCAGAACCAGTTGTCCTCCTGATGGGCAGGATTGTTGATTCTCGCCTCGCTGCCCAGTCCGAGATGATCCTGAAGCTGAATGACACAGGTCTCAGCACGGCTGATCATGGCTGCGCGGACAAATACCTCATTCATATGCGGCGCATCGCTCATTCTGACGCCGAAGTAATCGCAGATCATCTGCTGGACTTCCGGCTTCAGGGAGGCAAACCAGCCGTTCACCGGATCATTGTCATGGGTTCCCGGATAAACCACGCAGTGCTCCGGAATGTTATGAATCAGATAATCATTCAGGGCATGGGTGTCATCGGGATCAAAGGCAAACTGCAGGACCTTCATGTTCGGAAAACCAGATTCGCGCACCATCTGCCGGACGGATTCGGTCATGTACCCCAGATCCTCCACGATGACCGGCTTGTATCCCATGTTCCGCGCCATCTGATGGAACAGAGCCATTCCGGGTCCCTTCTTCCATTCGCCGTCTTTTGCCCCTTTTCCTGCCGGGATGGAGAAATACTCATCCAGGCCGCGGAAATGGTCGATTCTCAGCAGATCGCACTGTTCAAAATTGTACCAGAGGCGGGCCATCCACCAGCCGAACCCGTCCTCCATATGCTTATCCCAGCGGTACAGCGGCGTTCCCCAGATCTGACCATCCACCGCGAAATCATCCGGCGGGCAGCCCGCAACCGCAGTCTGATGATTGTCCTCATCCAGCTGGAACATGTCCGGATGCGCCCAGACATCCGCGCTGTCAAAGGAAACATAGATCGGAATATCGCCGATAATCTGAATCTTTTTGCCGTTGGCATAGGCTTTCAGTGCTCTCCACTGCTGATCGAATTCAAACTGCAGGAACTTGTGGAATTCAATGTCGAAATAAAGTTCCCGGTTGTAATAATCAATGGCATTCTGCCAGCGATGGCTGATGTCGTGCGGCCATTCAGGCCATTCTTTTCCACCGAAAAAGTCCTTGAGCGCCATGAACAGGGCGTAGTCATCCAGCCACCATCCATTGTTCCGGGTAAATTCCTGATAGTCCTCCCGCTTGTAGATCTCGCTGCGCTCATAGGCTTTTCTCAGCAGCGGCAGCCGGCGGGCATTCAGTTTCTCGTAATCAATCCTGTCCGGATCATTTCCGAAGTCCTCGGCATCAATTTCCTCGCGAGTCAAAAGGCCTTCCTTCTCCAGTGCATCCAGACTGATGTAAAACGGATTTCCGGCAAACGCGGAGAAGCCCTGATAAGGTGAATCATACGCCAGAGGCATATGGTTCGGCGGGTTCAGGGGCAGGATCTGCCAGTAGGTCTGTCCGGATCTCTCCAGAAAATCGACAAACTGATACGCCGCCTCATCAAAACAACCGATCCCGTATTTGCTGGGAAGACTGGAAACAGGCATAAGAATTCCCGCAGTGCGACTCATGATAAATCTCCTCACTTATAAGTTCTCTGACGGTTTTTCATTTTGGGAACGGAAAAACCGGACACTATTTTAACAATTTCACCCTTCAAGTTCAATATCCATCTTAATCATCCGGACAAGAGAGGCCCAACCAGCGACAGATTGTCAGATCCGGACCATGACAAAGCCTCTCAGGCAAATGACCGGCCGTGAGACCCGCAAAAGAGTGCCCCATGCAGCGCCAGTTTGTCAGATTCCTGTCGGAACAAAGCCGTATGGCTGACAGCATTCATTCGCCTCCGGGCATTTTTCGTCAGTTCGGATCTCTCAGCGAACGGCTGACCTCTTTCCAGACCTTTTCCCAGATTGGACCGGTGGCACAGCCGACCCGAAGTCCCCATGGCTCATACCAGTTGAAAGTAGCCACATTTCCATCCAGCAGCCAGTCCTGCGGCAGTGCCGTGTTTTCCCAGTCCAGCGGCACCGCGGGTTCAGCGGCGGCCGCATTGCGCCGCAGCATCCCGGCAAGTTCCTCCTCCTGATCTCGTGGGAGCGTATCCGGTTTGACGGAATAGAACAGGGAGGTTCCGCTGCCGGCCAGCAGTCTGCCCCACTGCCGGTTATATTGCCACGGAATCAGATCCGAAATCCCGATGCAGTCCGCGTCAATGTCAAAAAATGCCCTGTGCTGCGGCAGGCGGAACGCCAGGGTATTGACCCCGATCCGCAATGTGCGTTCCCACATCAGTCCACTGGTATCATCCCCGGTACGGTGCATATGCATCAGCCCGGCCCCGAGATGCCCGATGGTATTGCATCCAAGAACCAGCATGTCATGCTGTGAGGCACTTTCCAGAATCGCCTCATACAGTGCCACAATAATCTCGGCACTCGTCCGGCTCCGGTCCGCAAAGTGCCAGCCCTCATCCGCCATTTCATAGGGCATTTCGCTGCCCCAGCGGTTCATCAGGTCAAAGGTGGTAAAGTCATGCTTGAGCAGGCGGAATCCCCATGCACCGATCTGTGAAACGATCCCTTTGACATGCTCCAGCGCCTCCGGAACGGAGGGATCCAGGGCACCGTTATGGGGCAGGCGCCAGGACGCCGGAATGTCCGGACTGTTGTCCTGCAGAAGGCGTACCCAGATACCGGGGATCACGCCCATATTCCGGATTTCACCGGCCAGTGTGCCCATATCGCCAAAATGCGCATTGGACGTCCAGGGGCCGCCATTGTACGTCTCCTCAAAGGTCCCGTCCGCATGATAGCGATCCCGCTGCCAGCAGTCATCGATCACAAAATAAGGACGGTTCGGAATCCCCTCGGTCAGCCTGGCCAGATAGGCCGCATCCCTCAGAACATCCTCACGGGAACTGCGTCCATAGGCATAATACCAGTTGTTGGAACCATATACCGGTTTCTCCGGCAGAATTGGATCGCTGCACATGGCCCGGCAGAACTTCTGCGCTGCCTCAAACGTGCCAATCCCTTTATAGTTCCGGCAAACGACCTCCGCCGCCAGCAGACGGCGTCCCGCCAGCAGTACGCCCTCTCCGCCGCAGCGGACATCCAGCCAGAGGGTAATCCCCTCCGTATCAATCATCCAGCTGCAGATGGCCGCAGGGCGAACACGCACGCCGTATCCCGTCGTGCCATTCGCCTGTTTGACCAGGGCATACCAGGGCAATGTCTGATAAGGCAGGATATTGTGCCAGGCAAGATCCCCATAGGAACGCTCCCAGGCATCCCCCAGAACCTGGCCCCGAAGCCGTCCGGCAAAATGCCAGCGAAGCCGTACCTTGCAAAGAGGAGAATCCCCGGCCGTCACCCAGACAGCCAGCCGGTCATCCTCACATTTGGTCTCAACACACACATCCTTATACCGGAAACAGCCCGCTTTCATTTCATCCGGCTGAGCCGGATCATTTTCCACCATTACGACATCCGGGATCCGCTGAATATTCTCAAACATTTGCCTTATCCTTTCTTCCGAGTGCTCACAAAATGCAGCTGTACAGCCTCATAATCCTCCCTGGCCGGATCCACTGCCACACCGCCATGCATCAGGGCCGCGCCGGTAAAGCATCTGTCCGTCCCTTCCAGCTGATACGTTTCCCCGGGCAACAGCCCCTGAAGACGGATATACGGGAAGGGCGCATTGGCCCGCACATGGGTCATAACCAGACTGACCAGTGCCTCACTGCCATCCCGGGAGGTGATCATCCAGGCGACATAATCCCGGTTTTCATCCAGTTCCGTCAGGCGGTAATAGGTTCCATCGGCAATCAGTTCCTGATAGCGGTGATACGCCCGAACCTGCTCCCGGATGCTTTCCTTTTCTGTTTCCGACAGCTTTTCCGGATTCAGCTCAATGCCAAACGTGCCTGACTGAGCCACAATTCCTCTGGTATTCAGCGACACAATTCGGCCGGTCTGGTGATTGGGTGATGCCGACACGTGGGATCCCATGGCACTGACCGGATAGCCATACGAAGTGCCCCGCTGAATCTCCAGCCGCTCGACCGCGTCCGTATCATCCGAGCACCAGATCTGGGGACAGTAAAACAGCATTCCCGCGTCAAAACGTCCGCCTCCGCCGGAGCAGCCCTCAATCATCAGGTCAGGATACCGCGCCTCAAGCCGCTCCAGAAGCCGGTAGGTTCCCAGCATAAACCGGTGTGCCACCTCTCCCTGACGATTGGCCGGCAGAGCATGAGAATATACATTGGCGACAGACCGGTTAAAGTCCCACTTCACGTATTCGATTCTGGCCTCATCCAGCACGGCACACATGGCCTTATAGATGTAATCCACCACGTCCTCTCTGGACATGTCCAGCACCATCTGATTCCGTGACATCACCGGTTTCCGGTCCGGATCCGTGAGTGCCCAGTCCGGATGTGCCCGGTAAAGATCCGAATCCTCACTGATCATCTCCGGTTCAAACCACAGGCCGAACTTCATTCCCATCTCATGCACCCGGTCAGAGAGCTCCCGCATGCTGCATCCGAGCTTGCGTTCATTGACCACCCAGTCGCCCAGGCCCGAACTGTCATCATCCCGTTTGCCGAACCATCCATCGTCCAGTACCAGCATTTCCATGCCCATCTCCCGGGCAGCACGGGCAAAATTCAGGATCTTCTCCGCGTCAAAATCAAAATAGGCTGCTTCCCAGCTGTTGATCAGAACAGGCCTGGGCTGCCTCCAGCGGGCGGCAATCACCTGCTGGCGGAGAATATCATGATACTGACGGCTCAGGCCGTTCAGGCCCTGTGCACTGAATGACAGAATGACCTCAGGCGTTTCAAAGGCCTCGCCCGGTGCCAGTGTCCAGGCAAATCCATCCGGGTGAATGCCCGACACAAGCCGGACACCACCGACCTGGTCCACCTCCATCTCCTCCAGATGATTTCCGGAATACACCATCATGGCGCCATAGCACTCACCGACATTTTCCGTCGCATGCCGCTCACAAAGGATCACGAAAGGATTGCTGTGATGACTGCTCATTCCCCGGCGGGAACCGAAAGAGACCACGCCCCTGGGCAGCGGCATGCGTTCCGGAATCCGCTCCATGCAGTGACGTCCGTGAAAATGCAGCACATCATACTCCCCGAACGGGAAATCCAGACACGCAGAGGCTGCCTTCCGGATCACCATCTCCTGCCCGCTCCGGTTCAGCAGACGTACGGAACGGACAAGGACATCCTGCGACGGAAAAACATGATACCGAAGCTCCGCTTCAAGACCAATCACCTTGTCCTGCAGGGTCACAATCAGGGTCTCCGTTTCATCGCTTTCCCTCACATAGGGCATCCCGGGAAGCGCTTTCCGTCCTTTCTCCGTCCGGGCCCCCGCAAACCGCAGGTCCACACTCCGGCTTCCGTTTGCACCGGTCACCTGGACCGCTGAAAGCCGGTAATCCCCCACTCCGCTTCCAGAATACTCCTGCGGCAGCTGGTCCAGGGAATAGGTGCGCTCATTCCGCATTTCATACGGGTTTCCGGAAAAGCCCCGGTCTGCCGTCCGAACCAGATAACTCATGTCCTCATCTGTTTTCTGCCCATAGTACAGATGCAGAAGCACACCGCTGCTGTCTGCCTTCATCTGGTACAGTGTATGCGCCGTTGTCAGGGAAAAGACCCCGGTCCTTTCATTTACCTGGATGCTCATTGTAAATCTCAACTCCTCAATTAATTTCGTTCATTAGATCGTATCTATGATCACCATTTTCCCTGAAGGAACGCACATCATCATCCTGATGCCGGTCACAGGAAAACGGCCCTCTCTTTTTGCTCATCATCTTTCCATCATCCGAAGCCGCGAATGACGCTTGCCCGTCATCCTCCGACTCTTCTGCCACATTCTTTTATCCAAATTTTATCAGAATTTCGACGCCTGCTCAACCTGTTTTTATTTCCCGGTTCCCTGCAGATTGACCGCTCTCCGGCTGTGCCCTGGGTCCGTCCAAATCTGTTTGAGAGCCTTTTTCGCGATTCCTTTCTGCAGACACATTCACGGCTTGACAACTTCCCTGCTTCAGGGCATACTGTTCCGCAGCTTTGCAAACACCGCCAATGATCCCTGTCGCAGCCAGTGAATGTCGCGTTTCTGTCCGCCGTGGCATTTCCCGTCATTCGTCTGTTTTTCGCAGTGGCCGCGCCTGAGGAGCGGTCCTGTCCTGCAGCGACCGTTTGTCATACAGGGCCGGAACAAATCTGCTCCGGGAAAAGATCCGCATTGAGAGGGAGGAAGATACATGCACCAACCTGTTACCGTTTATGCACTTCATACCGCTGACATTCAGCAGATGGACTGGACACCGTTATATACGGCGATGCCGGAACGCATGAAGAAAGCGGAACGTTTCCGTTTTGAGAAAGATCGTCTTCTCTGTATCGGCGCAGGACTGCTCCTGCTGCATGCTCTCCCGCTTCGCAATGAATCTGAACTGCAGACCGGTCCATACGGAAAACTGTTTGTTCCGGGAAAACGCTTTTTCAATCTTTCCCACAGCGGACACTGGTGCATTCTTGCAGCCGGCGATATGGAGATTGGCGCAGACATTGAAGAAATCCGTGAAAGCAATGTTTCCATCGCCTCATCCATTTATTCTCCCCGGGAGATTGAATGGATGAATGAGCAGCCTCTGGACCGGTTTCATGTGCTCTGGACCTGGAAAGAAAGTGTCATGAAAGCGACCGGACTCGGTCTGAATCTTAACCCAAAATCCATTGATGTGCTTCCTTTCACCCAGGACAAACCGATTTTCCTGAATGGCCGTACCTGGTACGCAAAAAGCGGCAATATTCCCGGATACCGATACAGCCTCTGCACGGCTCACCCCATCGACAGCTGGAACTGGGTTGACGGTTCAGCCCTCATTCATCCGTCCGGTCAGGAGACGGCCAATTAGCCGTAACCCGACCGCTTCACCGTACACAAAAAGCATGCCCGCGGGCATGCTTTTCTCGTTAAAATTCCTATTCGTTCAGGGTGACATCTTCGCCAGTTTAAAACCTCCTGAATTTATTCGACGACTGCCGAATAAATCATTTCCATTATAAACCGGTCTCCGGCTGTATCCGGCAGACGTTACAGATACCCAGATCTGGCCATTCTTTCCTGCTTTGCCGGACTTTAAACCCCTGCTTAATTTAATCCCTGTTTCGACGAAATTTTCAAAAAGGGCAATATTTGTTTTTAAGTTTTTTTAATTCGGTCTGCCTGTCTCCCGGCAGATTCGGAGAAACGGCGTCATCTGAGAATGGATGTATACCGGGATGACTGTTCACTTTTCCGACCCGATGGTCATCGTGCCGGCATAGTCGTAAACAGCGGAATCCAGGTCGAGCACCAACGCCGGGATGATGGCCGCATCCGCGCAGGTCACCAGAATTCCACGGTTGAACATGCAGCCGTTTTCATCCACGTAAACCACATTGGAATGGGTATATCCGGTGGTGCGGGTGATCCAGAAACCGTTTCCCGCTACAGGCTCCTCCGAGGCGTTCCAGGCGCCGCTGTGCAGCGCATAATCCGTTGGCGTAAACTGTTTTGCCCGATCATGCACCTCATCCCGGGGGCTGAATCCATGGATCTTTGAACTGTCATACATGAAAAGCTCCGATTCAGCGAGAATGAACACCCGGTCCTTCGTTTCCTTTCCGGAATCCATGCCAAAGTAATAGTTGCTTTCGTTTCGTACAGGGTTTTCAAGGATTGCCGCCTGTTCCTCCGCTGCAAATGCCCGGTCAAGGAAATTATCCGTTTCCGCCGAATAATCTGCTGCGGATTTGTTGGCCTCCGGACCATATCCGTTCAGCCAGCTGCGAAGCGTGCAGTTTTCCCAGCTCACATCCTGCTGATCCTTCTGGAACGGCTGGCAGTCAAGGGCCTCATCTGCCAGCAAAAGTGCGGTCCCGTCCCTGATCTCAAGCACCCGCCACAGGATCGGTTCCCTGATGAAATAGCGGTAGTTTTTGTTTCCCGTCTCCTCCCCAAAACGGCTCACGCGAAAATAGCAAACACCGTCCCGTTCCCATTCATCCGCCTCCCACGCAGCCTCTTCCAGTGCCGCATATAGCGCCGGATCCACAATCGGATCCCCGTCAGCTTCCTCCGCGGTTTTCACAATCTCCGTCTGGGGATAGTGTCCGAAACGGACAAGCGAATACGTTACCCGTTTTCCGTCCGGTTCATCCGGGTCTGCCTCCACCACCGGATTTCTGATCTGTTTTCTGAGGTTTTCCCCGGATTGTTCCGGCAGAGGCTTTTTGATGATATCCCGGGAGGTGGTCCATCCTGCCGGCTCTATATCCGCTGTATCCAACCGGATCCAGAGGGCCGGAAGAATCCCGGCATCGTTACAGGTGGCCATGGTGCCGCGCTGGTAGATGTATCCAAAATCACAGATGTACGAGACGCTTTCAGGTGTATACCCGTTTGTGCGCATGAACCAGAAGCTGTTTCCTCTGTAATCCTTCACCGGAGACCACCAGGCACCCCTGCATTTCGCGTACAGGGTCGAGCAAAAGCGCTTGGCCGGATCATCCTTCCCGCTGGCCGCGTAAAAACCATGTTCTGTCGCGGTTTCCGTTCCGAAAACCTCCTCATTGGAAAGCAGAAAAATCCGGTCTTCCGTTGTCTCTCCGCAGTCGGTATGATATGCCGCGTTGGCATGATTTACCACCTGCACCGGCAGCACTGATTCCTGCTGGGAGCGCGTAAACGCCCTGTCCAGGAATCCCTTTCCCTGATAATCAATACCGGCGGCATTTTCCGTTCCCGGCAGACCGTTCAGCCAGCTTCTGACCGTGGAACTGCCCCAGTTTACCGTACCGTCTTCCGCGTGATAGGGCTGACAGTCCAGCAGCCGGTCCGCCATCAGAAGGGCTCTGTCCGCCTCAATGTCAATGATCCGCCAGCGGATCGGATCGTAGCGGAAATAATGAAACTCCTCCGTCCCCCAGCGATAATGACCGGCACTGTCCATAGCACTGTTCACCGCATCCCGGCGGCTCATCCGCAGATAGCGGATTCCGTCGATCGTCGTTTCATTCTCCGTCCAGGAGGCATTGAGCAGCCGCAGATACAGTTTTGGGTCCACCAAAACGTCCCCCTCCTGAACGGCATATTCATCCACCGCTGAAAAGTCCGAGGGAACGATTTCCGTCTGAGGATACTCGCCGAAAGTAATGCAGCACCATTTTGTGACCTGACCGGTCGAAAGACCGGCATCCGCTTGCACAACTGGCTCAGCCAAATGAAGCTCGGCTGGTTTCGCTATCGCTTCCGCATACGCCGCGGCATGCAGAACCAACATGAGCAGGCAAAGTCCGAGCACCAGAAAACGGGAAGTTTTATCTTGCCTCATAGGTTTCCTCTCAATTCATCATTCACGGGAACAATCGCCCGAAAACAAGGAAGCAGCCCGGGACAATTCCCAGACTGCTTCCTCATGCAGAAACGAGCATTGCCCGAGGGAACTCAGCTGTACGAGATCCTGATCACCAGACCAGAACCCGATCCTCAGGATTCAGATACATGCCGTCACCCTCAACAATATCAAAGGTTTCAAGGAATTCATCAAACTGCTGCACCGTAACATTTGTCCGCAGATAGGACAGCGGATGCGGATCCTGCATCAGCTGGTAATATTCTGTTTCCCTTGTGTTGATTCGTGCCCAGACTTTCGCATAGGACTCAAAGAACCGGCGATAATCCACATTCTCCTTTTGGGAAAGCAGGCCGAGCATGCACTTCATTCCCGCCATATCAGCGATTGCCTCTCCCTGAATGTTGGCCCCCTGAACCTTATATCCGCCAAATGCCGTCATGGAATTATAGTAGTCAATCAGTTTCTGCGCACGGCCAAGAAACGCCGCATAATCCTCTTTCGTCCACCAGTCATTCAGGGCACCCGTGGCATCAAACTGCGCACCGCTGGTATCAAAAGCATGAGAGATTTCATGTCCTATCACGCACCCGATTCCGGCATACAATTCCTCTGTGGTCATATTCTCCCGATAAAACACACCGCCCAGAATCCCGCGGATGATGTTAATCGAGTTTTCCAGCGGCTCATAATAAGCATTGGTCTCCAGAATATCAAAGTTCCAGAGATCATGGTCCACCTTTGTGTTGAGCAGGCTTGCATTATATGCCTTTTCAAATTTACGGATGGCATTCACACTGTCATAGAATCCCAGTCCTTTCAGGGACAATCCGCTGTAGTCACGCCATTTTTCCGGATAGACCGCATTAATCCTGATCGCATCCAGCTTTTCAACTGCCTTTTTTCTTGTTTCATCAGAAAGCCACTCCTCCGTACTCAGGAGCTCACGGTAATAGGCAATGCTCTCCTCACAGATACGGGTAACTTTCTCTTTCATCTTTGTCGAATCATACTTGGCAAGGAAAGCCCGGTTCATCGGCGTCGTCAGTGTGCTGCACACGATCGCATAGGCCGTTTCCTCATCCGGCCGTGAACCGGTGCTGCCGCTACGCATGTTGTTGGCTTCAGTCAACAGATCATAACATTCTTTGTCCAGCGTGCCCAAATGGTCCAGAGCCGCACAGGTAATCAGGTAGTTTTTAAACTTTTCCAGATGGTCCTCCGTGTAGATCTCGTCGAGTTTCTGCACATACGCCGGTTCACTCACAAGGCAGCGCTTTGCATGTCCATATCCCTGGGCACTGACAATGTCAAAAATCGGATAGTTCCTGCAGAGTGCCCACGCCTCCTCCGCATTCATCTCATTATTGGTGCGCTTATCGTGATCCGGCGAAAGATGGTCAGCAGATGTCATGATGGCACCGGCCAGTTCTGTCTCAAGTGCCAGGGCACTTTCCCAGATTTTCCCTGCTTCCTCCACGGTAACCCCCAGTTTCGGCATTACCTTTTCCAGCAGTTTCCGATAGGCGGCCTCATTTCGTTCACCCATCTCTGTACGGGTCTTATACTCCGCGGAATCCGCCAGCAACAGGCCCAGCGGGTCTATACTGAGCAGATACGTCTCGGGATCATTCTTGCCAACCGTTGCCTCAACAGAAATGAATTGTTTCACAATTGAGTCTGTGTCGCAAAACAGGGCTGTCAGCTCATCCATATTGGAAACCGCCTGAATGGACTCGATTGCCTTCCTGATTGGTTCGACACCAAGGGCATTTCGGGCATCCCAGTCAAGAATTGCCTCGTACATTCCCTGTACAAGCTCTACGTCTTCACCCTGCAGCGTCTTATCTGTCAGCACGTCCATGCCCATTTTACGGATCTCATCCGAAACAGCCATGAAGGACGATTCAGTTCCGTATCCGGGACGAATCTTCACTGCTTTCGCCCAGTCATAGTTGACATACAGCTGCAGATCATCTATCGGATTTGCCGGTCTCTCTGTTACTTTGGCCACATTTTCACTCAGATCATAGTCTACCCATGGACTTCCGTCGTCCAGTTTTCCCTCTGCGGCTACCACAGCAGTCAGCATTGTGAGTAATGCTGCCAGCAGCAGTACGCCTGCCCTTTCCCATTTATCCATGCGATGTGTTCTCATACATACCTCCTGAAAACGGTTTTATTGTCGATCAAATTATACCAAGTACCATCCGATTCAGCAAGTAAAGAAACAACGCTCATAGCCTGCTCCAGGGATCATCCGCGTTCATCCCCGGCAGAATCGAAATCCGGCACTGACCGGCTGCCGATTTGGTCCCTGAACTTCTTCACAGACGATAAACCCCGACTGCGGATTTCCTCGGTCTGGCAGTCGGGGTTTTGTCTATCCTATTCATTTTCTCCGGTGTCTCTCCGATATCGAAAATCGCATCGGTCATGGCCTGTACACAGTGTCCCGTGACGCTTAAACCGGAGGCCCGGCAGATCAGCACTCTCTACCTCATCAAAATGACAGAAAATCGGTCCGAGCTCCGGACACCCGTTGACAGCAAAAAGGCGATGATACGGGCATTCTGTCACATCAAACCCAAAGCCATTTTTTCCGCAGTCCACCGGTCTGACGGCAAAGCCTTTTCCATTTCCCATCGCCATAACCCTTGGAGCAAGTGCACGCACCGCCCGAAATGCACCGGGGAAAGCCATCACGCGGCGCATCATTTTATTTGCTTTCCTGCCAGCCTCAACAAGACACCTGTCCATTTCAGCAAGGAGTTTCCTCTGACCGCCCGGTGTTTCCGTCCTGTACAGGGCAATCGCCGTGTATAAATCGCTCATCAGGTAATGCATCAGGAAGTAGGCCGGCCCAGCCGACAGATTGGCACGCTGCCCGGGATTCTCCTCAATCAGGCGCCTGACAGACTCATCAATTCGCTTCAGCCGGTCACCAGGCAATGTGCGCAGAATCGGAGTAAAATCATTATGCCTGAGCATATCACGGGAAATAAACCGCCGGCCCATCACTTTTTAAAATCGATCACATCGAGCTGTGACATGCCTGTTTTATCTGCCAAAGGTGCCATCAGCCTGTACAGGATTCCGAAGCGCCGGTCCGGTTTGATATACCCCGTTGACATTTTCTTCCACTGTACACGGGCAAAGCGATCACTCCAGCTTTTCAGTTCTTCCTCCGGTTTGTCCAGCGCAATATTCGTGCTGATGTCAATTCCGGAAGCCTTGAGCGCTTTCAGGTCCACATCCTTCCCTTTCTGATTCTGACCGTCAAAAGCAATCCGCCCGCCGGGAAACTGCTCAGCCATTGCCACAAACAACCGCCTGACGTCCTCCTTTTTGAAATAAAGGAACACCCCGGAAGCGATAAACACCACTCCCTCTTCCGGACGGAACCCGATCTGTTCGAACCAGGAATAGTCATTCAGATCGGAGGCAATGTTCTTCTCCCTCTCCGTTGAGGGAATCAGCTGCTCCCTGAGCTCAATCACATTCGGGAAATCAACGTTTGCAAACCGGCAGGTACCATTGTCCGCCTGATGCCCCGCGGTATCAAGGCCGCATCCCAGATTGACCACCAGCGCTTTCGGATGATCCTTCAGATAATCCCGGATCTCCCATACCAGCGCTGCCTGACGGGTCGCAGCCGCCAGCGAGGCAATCTTCCCTTTAACTCCACCGGCCGCTTTTTCAAGGGGAGAGAAATCGTAGTCCACCCGATCCATAATCTGCTGCACGTCCTGGTCCTTGAAGATATCCGGATAATTTCTGACCGCTCAGGCTTTCCCAAAAAGAGGGAGCACCAGTGTTTCCTGAACGCTGTTTTTCTCTATTCTGATTTTTTGACTCATGGCAATGAATTTCTTTCCTTTGCAGGGTCCTCCAGCAAAACATGTACGATTCCGTCCGTAAAAACAGACTGAATGTCTTTCATCGTTTTCAGGATCTCCTCCCGGCTATCCCCTAACAGAACCGCCTGTCCGAGTAAGGAAAAGTAACTCTGAACCAGCAGCTTCTGTGCAAGCGGTGTCAGCGGCAGCTCATGCCTTCCTGTCGCTTTCGCCATAAAGAGAAGATCCTTCTCCATCATTTCTGACAGAAAGTTCTCATACCGCGTCCCTTCCGCACATTCCAGAAGCAGGCGCGCTTCATCCTTGTTCTTAAGAAGAAAGTCCACAAGCCGCGACATTCCTTCAGAGAACACCTCACTGATTTCCGCAAGCTTCAGATCATCCGGGATGGCATTCAGTGTTGCTGCCATCTCCGACAGACACGAGAGAATCCCCTGTGCCGTCCGTTCCACCAGTGCATGGAACAGTTCTTCCTTCGTGCTGTAGTATCCATAGAATGCACCCAGCGTAAAACCGGCATCTGCGACAATCCTGCGAAGGGATGCCCGCTGAAACCCGTTTGCCAGAAAATGCTTCTTCGCACTCTCATGGATTTTCTGCAGCGTATCCGTATTTTCCATATCCCGCCTCCATATATCAGTGATATATAGCACTGCTACAGTGTATTCAGCTGCCTTATTTCTGTCAAGATACCCTCCTCGTTTTTCCGTCATGGCCCCTCCAGGCACTGGCTAATAGTTAAAACTTCGGAGGGTTACAATCCGTTTCATTCAAACAGTCTCATTTTGCCTCTTGCACATTGCAGGCATTTTCAGTATATTAGGATCACCTGGTTTGCAAAGAATGCCGGGCCGGACCCCAAGCCTCCCTGAATGCATTTCTTTTCTTTCCAGAAACGCAAAAAACGCCGGACCTGACAGGAATATTTCCTGCCAAATCCGACGGTGTTTTATCCAAATGTCTCTTCCCGACAGATATTTGAATGATCCGGGACTCACCAACATACGAATTATACGGAGGTGTCATAATGAAAATACTTTCCCTAATGGTAATCTGTCTCATGATCATGCTCTCCGGCATTCTGCCCACCGGTTACGCTGAAAGTCAGCCTGTCTCCGAACACGCTGTTTTCGGTATCATCGGCGCAATGGATGAAGAGGTAGCGACTCTCAAGGCTACGCTTGAAAACCCGGAGATTACATCCATTGCAGGAATGGAATTCTGCAAAGGAAAGCTGGATGGTGCAGATGTCGTCGTCGTGCAGTGTGGTGTCGGCAAAGTCAATGCAGGGATCTGCGCAAATACACTGATAAACGAATTCGGCTGTACAAAGATCATCAACACAGGTGTTGCCGGATCCCTGGATGCGCGGATTAATATTCTGGATATTGTGGTTTCAACGGATGCCGTTCAGCATGACTTTACAGTCGAAGTCCTTGGTTTTGCCAAGGGAGAGATCCCCTATACAGGGATGTATGCGTTTCCGGCAGATGAGACAATGCGAAAAGCGGCCGTGGAGGCTGTTCATGCCACAGCACCTGATGCACAGGTTTTTGAGGGAAGGGTCTGCTCGGGCGATCAGTTTATTGCTTCACACGAGCAAAAGGAAAAAATCATCAACGATTTCAATGGGATGTGCTGTGAGATGGAAGGCGGTGCAATTGCCCAGGTTTGTTATCTGAACAACACGCCTTTTGTCATAGTCCGTGCAATCTCGGATAAAGCAGACGATTCCGAAGAAATGAATTATGAGCTGTTCGTGGAAAAAGCTTCTGTGCGCTGTGCTGAAATTGTACGGTATATGGTCACTCATTAGTTTCTGCGAAAACGGAAAGAATTATCCTCCCTGATGTTGTTTTCCATTCAAACAAGAAACTCCTCATGGATAATCCCCCACCATACAATCAATTTGAATCGCAAATGTCTCAAAAGCCGTTTCCGCATTGTTTTCAAAAAAGTCGAAACCAATCATTGAGATCTCAAGCCCTGATGAGTTTTTTGGCGAATGGTTTATGTGTATAATGCACAAAATCATTCGCCGACTTTTGTTATTGACAAAAAAACGCCACCGACATATAATACACAAGACCGCTAGGTCATAGCTTTGGAGAGATGGCCGAGGGGTTTAAGGCGCTGGTCTTGAAAACCAGTGATACCGCAAGGTACCGGGGGTTCGAATCCCTCTCTCTCCGCCAATTTCATATTTCACTGGCCATACGCGGAAGTACCCAAGTGGCCAAAGGGGCTCCCCTGCTAAGGGAGTAGCACTCGTGAAGGGTGGCGTGGGTTCAAATCCCACCTTCCGCGCTTTTAAAGGGTTGTAGATAAACCGAAAGGTTCAGCTACAGCCCTTTTTTTTGCGTTTGAAGGAAAATGATATCCAGGATCGTAATCAAAAAAGCGCCCGGTGACGGACGCTTGAATGCACTCAGATGACGTTTCAGGAATCTCCCCTTTGTCATTTGGCAAAACCCTCTCCAAGGGCTTCGCGGACATCACAGACGGTCACAAATGCATTGGGGTCTTCCTCGGAGATGATCTTTTTCAGTCTCGGCATTTCAAGGCGTGAACATACGCACATGAGGGCACCAACCGGATTTCCTGAATAGGTTCCCGTGGCCATAAACGCCGTGCAGCCGCGGCCAAGATCCCGGTGAATGCGCTCTACAATATCCTCCTGCCGGCTCGTGATAATCATCAGCTGAACGGCGGTATTGAATCCCTGCACGACCATGTCCATGGCCTTTGAGGAGACAAAGCAGGCAATCAGTGCATAGCAGCCCGCCTGAAAGCCAAACTGGCGAATGGCAAGGAGGATAACCAGCGAGTCGATGGCCAGCAGAATCGCCGCAATGGAAAAGGCCGGAAAACGGTCATGCAAAAGCTTTGCCGCCATATCCGTTCCGCCGGTCGTCGCCCCTGCCCGGACAACCATTCCGAGACCTATGCCCATCAGCAGGCCGCCAAAGACAGAGGCAAGAAGACCGTCCCCCGTCAGATCCGTATGTGGGAGCAGGTCAATGAACAGAGACAGGAGCATCATGGCCACAAAGGAACGAAGGACGAACCGCCATCCCGAATGGTGCCCGCCCAGGATGAACAGAGGCAGGTTGATGAGAAAGCTGATAAACCCGACGCCAAGCGGAAGATAGGCCGCGGCAACCGTAGCAACGCCCGTGACGCCGCCCGGGGCGATGTCATGCGGGAGAAAGAACATGGCAAATGACACGCCGGTGATCAGCGTCCCCAGCAGGACATGCAGATATTCTGTGATCAGTTTCCGTCCTTCCTTTTTCCAGTCGATTCCGCCCGCCTGTTTCATACGCACTTCATTCAATCCTTATCCGTTCACATATATCCATTGCCGTCACCGCGCGGCTTCCCAGATCGGCAGCTGCCTGTTCGCCCGCCAGTCCATGGTAATAGGCGCCAAGACGTGCCGCGTCGGAGATCGGGCAGCCCTGGGCCAGGAGACCGGCAATCATTCCTGTCAGGACATCCCCGGATCCGCCGGTCGCCATCGCGTCCGCTCCTGTAATGTTCATGTACAGTTCCTCACCCTGTGCAATCACCGTTGTCGCTCCCTTGAGCAGCACACAGCAGTTCATCTCGCCGGCCAGCTGCTGCGCCGATTCAACCGGGGCATCCAGAACAGACTGCACATCGGTTCCGCAAAGTTTTGCCATCTCCCCCGCGTGCGGCGTAAGAACCGTATTCTGTCCGACCTTTCCGCCGTGTCTGGCCAGCAGGAACAGGGCATCCGCATCCACAACTTTGGGAATATCCGATTCAATCAGCGGCAAAAGAGCCTGCCAGGTATCCTCGTGACGCCCGATTCCCGGGCCTATGGCCAGGGCCGCTTTTCCGTTCATCAATTCCCGGAGCGCCTGTGCGGACGCTGCCTCAATATGATCGATATCGGATACCACCCGGGCCATAGCACAGGGTGCACCCGTCTGCAGAATGGAGAGCGACGGGAAGGTGCAGGCCGCTGTGACAAGTCCCGCACCGGAACGCATCGCTGCACGGATACAGAGAACCGCTGCGCCGCTCATTCCCTCACTGCCGGCCACCACCAGCACATGCCCGAACGTCCCTTTATGACTGTTCCTTGGTCGGTCCGGAAGCAGCGCCGAGGCATCTTCCTTTTCAAGAATATCAATGCCCTGCGCACCGTCCCATTCACTCAGAATGCCGATATCCGAGATGGTCAGTTTTCCGGTCAGTTCCCTGCCCGGATACAGAAAATGCCCGTGTTTCGCCCGATGGAACGTCACCGTTTCCGTGGCCTGTACGGCGAGACCCATTGCCTTTCCGGTGGCCCCATCCACACCGGAGGGAATATCGACCGAAATGACCGGCAGGCCGCTGCTGTTGATCCGTTCCACAATCTCCAGTTCCGTTCCCTCAAGCGGTTTTGAAAGGCCGGTTCCAAAGAGTGCGTCCACGATTCCGGCGATTCCCTCAGGAATATCCGGCACATCCCCGTACACGATCCGCATTCTGGCCCCGCAGGCACTGAGCAAAAGCGCATTGGTTCCCGCATCCCCTTTCATCTGGGACGGGCTCTTCAGGAGCCAGACCTCAGCCTGCCCTCCCTGCTGCATCCACAGACGGGCTGCTGCGCAGCCGTCTCCGCCGTTATTGCCTCCCCCGCAGACAAAGAGAACGCAGGCATTTTGCGGAACATTTTCGGCAAGCACGCGAACTACTGCCTGTGAGGCATGTTCCATCAGGAGAAGGGACGGATATCCTGTTCCATCCAGAAACGCATGCTCCATTTCCTGCATATCCTGGGGTGAAATCGTTTTAATCATGTTACCTCCTCCCGGAAATCCCGGATGATCTGTTTCTGCCTGTCAGGCATCATTAGCCCGGTCGGTCAATCACGGCAAAGGCTGCCGCCATATTGTCCTCATGACTGAGACTGAGGTGGATTTTTCCGCCGCAAAGCTGTCTCAGCACCGCCTCAGCCGCGCCATGGAGGATCACCTCCGGTGCGCCGTTTTCGCGGTGCACGATCTCGATCTGCTCAGGCATGACGCCCCCGGAAAAACCGGTTCCAAGTGCTTTTGAAACCGCTTCCTTTGCCGCATACATGGCGGCGGCGCTCTGCGCGGCCTGCCGCCCTTTTCCGCTGAAATAGGCGATTTCCTGTTCCGTATATACGCGCCGGTTAAAATGATCTTTCTGAATGGCTTTTTCAATCCGGTCTATCCGGCACAGATCCACACCGATGCCGACGGTATCAGACATAGCCCATCAGCCCCCGCACCGAAACATCGCCGGCCATGACCTCGCGCACAGCGCCGGATTCCGTTCTGACCATCAGCACGCCATCCTCCCGGATCTGTTCCGCCGTGCCGGTAAAGGTTTCCCCCACAGCCTGCACCGAGACCGGGTGTCCCAGTGTCACGGACAGTGACTCATATACAGACATGAACGATCCGTCTTTCAGGAGTTTCTCCGTTTCCTCAGTGGCACGCATGACCGTCTTTACAATCTCCACCCGTGAGCAGGGATGGCCCAATTCCAGATCCAGAGAGGTTGCCGTTGCGCGGATTTCCTCGGGAATGTCCATCAGATGGACATTGATCCCCACCCCCGCCACGATATAATGCACATTCTGCTCATCCGCATCCATTTCCAGCAGAATACCGCAGACTTTTTTCCCGTTTACGACGATGTCATTGGGCCACTTGATTCCGGCCTCAAGACCCGTCACCTGACGGATTCCCTTTGCCACGGCAACAGATGCCGCCAGGGAGAGCAGGGCAACCTTTGCCGGCGGGATCTCCGGCCGCAGGAGCAGCGACATGGCAATGGAGGTGTCTTTGGGCGTCAGCCAGCCTCTTCCTCTGCGGCCGCGCCCGCCGGTCTGTTCATTGGCCACGACCAGCGTTCCATGATCGGCCCCATCTGCCGCCATTGTTTTCAGCACCCGGTTGGTTGAATCCACACTCTCATAGCAGAATACGTGTCTGCCGGCCCACTCTGTTTCAAATCCATAGGTAATCAGCGAGGACATCAGGACATCCGGTACATGAACAAGAAGGTATCCCTGCCGATCCAGGGATTCTATGACAAAGCCGCGTTCCCGCAGCGCGGTAATCCGTTTCCAGACGGCAGCTCTCGTGATGCCAAGCGCTTTGGAAATCCGCTCCCCTGAGACGATTTCCCCCGGCAGCAGTGCTTTCAGAATATCATCCATCGCTCACATACTCCGTTCTCTTTTTTGGGTCATTTTATCAAAAAGCACACCCCGATTCAATATATCCGCCCGATTTCATCCGTTTACCGGAAAAAGACCGGTAACGAATAAATTTACATGCCGATCCGGCCGTGTATTCCTCTCATCCGCCTGGGAATGCGCGTTTCAATCTGTTTTCACCTGTCGAAGTGTCCTTCCGTCGGCCTCTTCCTGAAACAGTCCCCCCTTGAACAGCTTTTTAACCGGTGATATAATACGATATGGATTTTCGTTGTCTGTCTGGCCCCTGTTTCGTCCGGTAGGAAAACGTTTTCGCTATCCAAACCGGGCCAGGCCATCGGTAACGAAAGCCAAAAAATCATTTGTTGGGGGATTTTTACCTATGAAAAAGAACATTGCTGAGGCAATCGGCACGGCCGTTCTGGTCATTGTCGGCTGCGGAACTGCCATGCTCGTGGGCTGCAATGCCGCCAATGGCAGCGGGTACCTGCTCACCGCCCTGGCCTTCGGTCTGACCATCGTGGCCATGGCCTACTCCATCGGAAACATCTCCGGATGCCATATTAATCCGGCCGTTTCCCTGGCATTCCTGCTTCGCGGCGACATCACCGTCAGTGAATTCATTTCCTACTGTGTTTCCCAGTGTGTGGGCGCCCTCTGCGGCTCCTTTGTACTGGCAGGCATCTTTGGTGCCGGACATGTCACGGATGCCACCGGCGGATTTGGTTCAAACGGCCTTGCCGGTGTGAACGGCAGCGTTGTTGCCGGTCTTCTGGTTGAGATCGTGCTGACCTTTATCTTTGTCATGGCCATCATGGGCGTCACCTCCAAGAAAGCCAACCACGGCTCCTTCGGCGGTCTGGTGATCGGCCTGTCGCTTGTTCTGGTGCATATTCTGGGCATCGGCCTGACCGGCACCAGCGTGAACCCCGCCCGCAGCGTTGGCCCTGCCATTGTGGCCGCCATTAATGGAAACGCTGCACCGCTTGCCTCCCTGTGGGTCTTCATCGTCGGGCCTCTGGTCGGCGCTGCTCTGGCCGCCCTGGCCTATAAGGCACTCGAAGAGTAATCCGTACCTGCTTACAGCCGTCCTGTGGACGGCTGTTTTTGTTTTGGCGCATCACCGGCCCTGTTCCCATTTTCCCCGTTTCTTGCCAAAGCTCCTGTTTTCTTTTATAATACACGTCGGATTCAGTTCCCACTATAGTTATTGAGGTGATTCAGTTGGCTGAAATCAGCCCGATTGTGACCGCTTTAAAGCAGAATATTGCACAGGCCGTCGTTGGAAAAGACGACGTGGTCGAGCTCATGCTCACCACCTTGCTCTGCGAGGGCCATCTGCTGATTGAGGATGTCCCCGGGGTCGGAAAAACCACCCTGGCCTCCGCGCTTGCCCGGTCCCTTTCCTGTACCTTCAGGCGCATTCAGTTTACCCCGGACATTACCCCCTCCGACATTACCGGATTTACTATGCCCAACCTGAACGGGGAGATGCAGTACCGGCCCGGTGCCGTCATGAGTCAGATCGTCCTGGCGGATGAAATTAACCGGACCTCCCCCAAGACACAGTCTGCCCTCCTTGAGGTCATGGAGGAACATCAGGTCACCGTCGATGGGGTCACCCATCGGATGGAACGGCCGTTCATGGTCATGGCGACGCAGAACCCGGTGGATTTCGTCGGCACCTACCCGCTGCCGGAGGCACAGATGGACCGCTTCCTGATGCGCATTTCCATCGGCTACCCCAGCGAGGCGGATGAGGCGGATATTCTGGAGCGTTACAGCATGCCCACGCAGCCCATGCATCAGGTGGCGCCGGTCTGCACCGCTCAGGACATCATCAACCTGCAGCAGCAGGTCAAGACGATTTACTGTTCCCGGGAGGTACGTTCGTATATCGTTTCGCTTTGTGCCGCCACCCGAAAGGTCAGCACCCTGACCCTTGGCGCCAGCACCCGGGCGGCAATCGCCCTTTGCCATGCCGCACAGGCCAATGCCCTGCTCTCCGGACGGGACTATATCATTCCGGAGGATGTTCAGCACCTTTACATGCATGTTCTGGCCCACCGCCTGGTTCCCTCCGCAGAGGCGCGGATGGCAAACCTGACCTCCGAACAGATCCTGGCCGGCATTATGAAGCAGGTGCGCATTCCGGTAAAAATGCGATGACTATTCGCGGCTTTCTGACCCTCATGGTCGGGGCGACGCTGATTCTGATCGGCCTCTCTACCGGAAACAGCGCCTGCATGCTAACCGGGGGAATTGCGGCCTCTGCCCTGAGTCTGATGTTTCTCAGCATCCTGATATCTGCCCTTTCCCTTCGGGTTACCCAGCAGATTTCCCCTCAGGAGGTACTGAGGCAGAACACGTGCCAGCTCAATACCCGCTTTTTCATGCTCTCTCTTTTGCCTCTGGCCCCGCTGGTCATGGATGTCCAGCTGCCCTCCGGCCGTCATTCTGCCTACCTGATCCATCCCCGGCCCTTTGGCCGTACAGATGCCACCAATGAATTTGTCTGTCCGCATGTCGGCGAGTTTTCCGTCGGCATCCAGACCATTACCCTGCACGACAGTCTGGGGATGTTCCGGTTCAGGCGCCGGGTGAAGGGACTGGAAAAGATTCGCATTCTCCCCCAGGCCGCCGCCGTCTCGCCTGTCCCCATCAAGCCGGGCAGCGAGGAAGGTCCCGCTTCGGCGTATGCCACCACGGACTATACCACGCCGGACAGCATCCGCGGCTGGGTGGAGGGAGATGAACTCAAGCGTGTTCACTGGAAGCTCTCTGCCAGCCGGCGCACGCTGCTGGTGCGAACCTATGAACAGCAGAACCGGCCGGATACCCTGATTCTCCTTAACACCGGCGGCATTGATCCGGAAAATCTGCGCTCGGCCTTTGTGATAGACGCCCTCACGGAAAGCTGTGCCGGAACCGTGTCACACCTGCTGAGTGAAAACCGGCCGGTCTGCATTCCCATTACCCGGACCGGCGGCGAAATTCGGGGCGAAAGCATGCGGGCCTTTGACAGCATCCAGCGAATGCTCGCCCAGCTTGAATTCACGGCCCAGGATCACTTTCCCGAGACCCTTGAACTGGCTGCCCCGCGTCTGCAGCGCTCCGGCACGCTCCTGATCTTTTCCCCTGTCATTACACCGCATATTACCGAAGCAGTTATCCGCCTGTCCCTGTTTGGTACAGGCATCCGCTTTACCCTTGCCTGCCGTGAGGAAATTCCCAAAAACGAAATGAAACTGCTTCAAATGCTTGTTGCCGCCAATATTGAAACATTTCAGGTGTCGATATCATAATGAATGGTTCTGTATTTCAGTTTCGAAAGCATTCTTTCTATGCCCTGCTGCTCTCGCTGTGCCTCGGTTTCGGGCTGGCCTGTCCGCTCCATCTGATTCTCGGACTGACCCCCCGGCCTTTGCTGGTGCTGGGAATTTCTCTGGGTGTTTCCCTTCTGTTTTTTCTCTCCCGGGGAATCCGGCACCTCAAACTGCTCCCCTATCCGGTGATTCTCGGCTTTTCGGCCTTTATCCTGTTCATTCACAGAGGGGATGCCGTTCCTTTCTGGAACGCCCTGATTCTGACCCTGAACGGATCACCGGCGCCGCTTTCAGCCTGGTCCTATCCGCTGACCATTCTGCTGACACTGTTCCTTTCCACCGTCGCATGCGCCGTTGCTGCCGGAGAGGAACCCTACCTCTCCATCCTGCCTCTTTCCCTGCTCATTTTCATCCCCATTGCCATGGGAAAGAGCGGCATCAGTCCGTTATGGCTTCTGCCCTGCATTCTCGCCATCCTGCTCTCTTTCCGCGAAAGCAGCACACGGTATCTTGCCTCCATCCTCTCTGCCGCGGCAGCCATCGCACTGGCCATGCTCATTATGCCCCTGCTCCCTTCCGGCAATTCCGCTCTGGAATCGGTCGCCGGCAATGTTCGCAAGGCCATCGATGATTATCTGTTCTTTACCGATGCCAGAACGACCTTTTCTCTGTTCAGCACCGGCTGGCAGCCCTACGGGGCTAACCGTCTCGGCGGCAAGGTATCTCCCTCCGATTCGAAAGTCATGCAGGTTTTTGCCAGCGGACCCGTTCTGCTGAGAGGCACCGCGCTCAACGAGTATGATGGTTTTTCCTGGCAGGATACCATCGGCGGACGCCGTTACCTGTTTATCGATCCAAGGTTCATCACCCTGCGGCGGAATCTGTTCGATTCCAACCGTCCGGCGAAATCCATTTCCGCCCGTTTCCCCGCTGAGGAATCCATCCGCGTGTACATGGAATCGGACAGTACCAGCACGCTTTTCGTCACCCAGCGGTTCAGCAGCCTCAGCGGTCAGGGAATCGTTCCCTATTTTTCCCCGGCAAGCGAGCTGTTTGCCACCGATTCCCTGACCGCCGATACCCTGTATGATTTTAACGGTATCCGGTTGACGGCGCAGACAGAAGGCATTCGTGATCTCGTCCTTGATGCCGCTGCCACCTCAGATTCCTGGCTGGAGGAAACCATTCGGGAACAGTACCTTTCCGTTCCGGAAATCGTGGAGGAGGACGTGTACCGTCTGGCGGGTGAGATCACATCAAATGCCCGGACAGATTTTGACCGGGCCCTGGCCCTTTCCACTTACCTTGCCACACATTACCAATACACGCTGGATCAGGGAGAACCGCCCGCTTCCCGGGACTTCGTTTCCTGGTTTCTGCTTACGGAAAAGCGAGGCTACTGCACCTCTTTTGCCAGCAGCCTCGCCATCCTGGCCCGGACCATCGGCCTGCCGGCCAGATATATTGAGGGCTATTCAGCCCGGCCCGGTCAGGACGGAATTGCCTATGTGACGCAGGAAAATGCCCATGCCTGGTGTGAAATCTATTTTTCCGGCTTTGGCTGGCTCCCCTTTGACCCTACTCCCGGGCCCAATTCCGGAACGGACAACAGCGGACAAAGCCTGCCCGGTAATTCACCCAGTCCATCTCCCTCTCCTTCTCCGTCACAGTCACCCTCTCCCTCTCCGCCGCCGGATGCAACACCAACCCCCTCTCCGTCCCCGGCAAATTCCCAGGATCCATCCCCGACCCTTTCTCCTACTCCGACGCCCACGCCTACACCGGAACCGACTCCCACCGTTCCGCCGGAGGATCCGGAGAATGAGGACAATCCCCAGGACCGCCGGATCTTTTTCCTTCTTTTGATTTTCCTTCTTCTGTTGCTTCTGGTCGCCCTTGCAGCCCTGCGCCTGTACACCTCAACACCTGCCTATCTCTGTCAGCGGCAGAAAGGACGCCGCAATGCACTGCTTGTTTATTATGCGGCTGTTCTGCAGGTTCTGCACTGCATGCGCATTCATCCGGACAATGGTGAGGCACCCGCCACTTTCCTTGCGCGCATTCCCGGGCTGCTGCCCGAACCCATCCGGACAGATGCGTTCAGTGATTCGGTCTGTCATGCCGGTTACAGTCCCCGCAAACCTTCCCGTAAAGAGCTTGAGCAGGCAGAGGAATTCTATCGGTCACTGACCGGACAGATGTCGATTCCGGCACGTCTGCGTCTTCTCAAAGACCGGCTCCTTCATGGCCTTCCCATGAAATCACTTTCGTAAAACCAGCGGCAGAAAGTCAGTCTTTCTGCCGTTTTTCTGTTCGGCTGCCGCCCGGCTCAGCCGGAATATGGACCCTGTCGGGGCTTTAAAATCCGGCTCTGCCAGGGGCTCAGTCCGGAAAATCGAATTTATGCATTGACAAGCTGTCTATATTCACCTATACTACCATGGCACTTGATCCTGTTACAATTAACAACGTTCGACAGGATCTGGCAATTATTCACAGGTAGGAGTTTTATTTCTGATGATCGAACAGTGGCATATGCCTGTTTCCGGTCTGCGCCCCGATTTCAATCGCCGCATCTATATCTGTCAACCGTTCGGGTATGACGAGCAGCCGGAAAAGTGTTACCCTGTATTTTACCTCTTTGACGGCCAGAATCTCTTTTTTGATGAAGATGCCTGTTTTGGTAAATCCTGGAACCTGGGAAGATTCATGGAGGAATCCCGTGCGGAATGCATTCTTGTCGGGATTGAAAGCAGTCCTTTCGGAAATGACCGTCTATGTGAATACTCCCCGTTTTCCTATACAGAAGAAGAACTCGGAACCATCGACAAGCGCGGTGATAAGACCATCCGGTTTATCCTTGATGAACTCAAGCCCAGAATCGACAGCTGCTATCGGACAATTCCCGACCGGGAACATACCTATATCGGCGGCTCTTCCATGGGCGGTCTGATCAGCCTGTACGCCGTTACTGCTTACAACGCGTTTTTCTCAAAAGCGCTGTGCCTTTCGCCCAGTCTCTGGGTACATCCGAAAAAGGTCCGCAAGATGCTTCGGAAGACCTCTCCGCAGCCTCATACCCAGATCTATATGGATTATGGTTCCGAGGAACTCGGCAATCACGAGCACAATCGTGAAGCCCTTATTGAGACCGCTTCCCTTCTGCTCAATCTGGGCGTGGATCTGACTTTTCGCATCGAGCCGTACGGAACCCATTCGGAGGCATCCTGGGAACAGCGGATTCCCATATTCATGCGCTGCCTCGGCATTGCCTGAAACCTGTCAGCGATAAGCACCGGATGAGCAGCGGTGCCGGAGAGCTAGTCCCTGCTCATAAAGAAGCAGTCCTGTCGCACAGCGACAGTCTGTAAAAATCCAGGCTTCATGCACTCTTGCTCCGGCAAATGACAGCTGTGAGGCCTGCTGTCTCGCAGCGACAGTATGTCAAATTTGGGCCAGAACAAAGTCGCTCCGGCGAAAGACCAGCATAGAGGCCCACAAAGGAGACCCGAACCATGGAAGTACGTTATTACAAAGAATATTCACCTGCGCTCGGCCGCGATATGGAGTTCAAGGTATATGGTCATCAGGGAAAACCCGTACTGTTCATTCCCTGTCAGGCCGGACGTTTCTATGATTTTGAGAATTTCCATATGACCGATGTCTTTGCGCCCTGGATTGACAGCGGAAAGATTACCGTCTATTCCATTGATACCATTGACAATGAAACCTGGGCGAATAAAGACGGCGACCCACGCTGGCGCATTGAGCGGCATGAGGCGTGGTATCATTACATTGTCGACCAGATGGTTCCGCGTATCGGAGACCTCTCCGGCGAACGGAATCACTCCTATACCCCCATCATGACCTTTGGCTGCTCGCTGGGCGCCATGCACGCCGCCAACCTGTTTTTCCGGCGTCCGGACCTTTTTGATTCCGTCCTGGCACTTTCCGGAATCTATGATTCACGCGAGAGTTTCGGGGATTACATGGATGATCTGGTTTACATGAATTCTCCCTGCGATTATCTTTCCGGCATGTCCCCCAACCATCCGTGGATTCATATGTACAACGAACGCCGGATTATCATCTGCGTGGGACAGGGTGCCTGGGAGGATATCCTGAAAGAAAGTACCGCCCGGCTGAAAGGCGTCCTTGAGAGCAAAGGCATTAATGCCTGGGTGGATTTCTGGGGATTTGATGTCAACCATGACTGGGACTGGTGGTATAAGCAGACCGCCTATTACCTGCCTTTCCTGATGGGAGAAGCCTGAAAAAGCAGCCCTGTTGCGCAGCGGCAGAGAAGCAAAATCCGTCAGAACCGGCAAATTACAACGTTAAGACCCGAAGGAGGTCCGATTATGCAGAACTTTATCTTTATCTCGCCGAACTTTCCAACCAATTACTGGAAATTCTGCTCTGAACTGCAGAAAAACAACGTCCGCGTTCTCGGCATCGGGGATTGCCCGTATGATCAGCTCATGCCGGAACTGCGCGGCTCTCTGACCGAGTATTACAAGGTTTCCTCGCTCGAAAACTATGAGGAAGTTTACCGGGCAGTTGCCTTTCTGATTTTCAAGCACGGCAAAGTAGACTGGCTCGAAAGCAACAATGAATACTGGCTTGAGCGGGACGCCGCCCTGCGCACCGCCTTCAATATCACCACCGGTTTTCATACGGAGGATATGCAGGCGGTCAAGCTGAAATCCGCCATGAAGGAATACTACGCAAAAGCCGGTATTCGCACTGCCCCGTGGCATCTGGTGGACAGCTATGATTCCTGCAGAAACTTTATCGAGCAGGTCGGTTATCCGGTCATTGTTAAGCCGGACAACGGTGTCGGCGCCAATCATACGTATAAACTCAGCAACGATGCCGAACTCGCCGCCTTCCTGACCGAAAAACCGAATGTGCAGTTTATCATGGAAGAGTACGTGCGCGGCACTGTTCATTCCTATGATGCCATCATCGGACCGGACGGAAATCCGATGTTTGAAACTGGAAATGTCACCATGGATTCCATCATGGACATCGTCAATACCAACGGAAACTCCTGCTATTATATTGAGAAACACCTGCCGGATGACATTCGCGATGCCGGCCGTCGCACCGTGGCTGCTTTTGGTGTACGCAGCCGTTTCATTCATTTCGAATTCTTCGTTCTGGATGAGGACCAGCCTCTGGGCAAAAAGGGCGATATTCTCGGTCTTGAGGTCAATATGCGTCCCTCCGGCGGCTTCAGCGCAGACATGTTCAACTTTGCCAATTCAATCGATGTCTACAAAATCTGGGCAGACATGGTCGCCTATGGCAGCACCCTGATTTCCTCGGAAGGACGTGAGCATTTCTACTGCTGCTACTGCGGACGCCGTGACGGACTCAATTTCGTCATGGATCATGAGGCCATTATGCAGAAATACGGAAGCCGCATCAAAATGGTCCAGCGCATTCCGAAGGCCCTTTCCGGTGCCATGGCTGACATGATGTATCTGGTCAATGTCAACACCCCGGAGGAAAAGGCCGAATACTATCACGACCTTCTGGAAACCTACTGAGAAAGATCCAGCTGATGACAGCGTCATCCAAGAGCCATTTTCCTCTCTCCCCAATTGAAGCTGAAAAGCGGCGATGCCTGGCATCGCCGCTTTTTTAACACATTCCAATTCACTCACGCAGGCATGTCATCCCCGGGCCTGACTCATATACCGCTCGATTTCCCTCATCCTGTCGCTCTGCATGGCACCAAACGGACACCGCCGGTCACAATGCCCGCAATGGATGCAGTCACCGGCCGTTTTGGCCAGCGTCCGGTAATGCTCCACTGCCAGCTTGTCCCCTGCCCGAGCCAGATCATAATACTTGTTAATCAGGCCGATATCCAGTCCCTGTGGGCAGGGCTTACAATGATTGCAGTACACACATTTCCCGGTCGCCTCAACCGGCGCAAAGGAGGCAATCGCACTATAATCCGTCTCCTCCTCTGATGCCTGCTCATATGTCAGCAGTGTTTTCACCTCCGCCACGCTCTGCGCCCCGGGCAGCACGATCATCACCCCGGGCTTGTCCAGTGCGTACCGGATACACTGGTATGCTGTCAAGGCCTGTCCAAACGGCGACTGTGCCGCATCCAGAAGCTGCCCTCCTGAAAACGGTTTCATCACGGATATGCCGATTCCCTCCCTCTGGCATCTGGTATAGACCTCTGTCCGTTCGCTCACGCCTCCATTGGCAAATTCTCCATGGCCGTAATCATACGCCGGATTGACGGAGAACATCAGCATATCCACCGATATCTCATCCAGAATCTGCCGGATCACTGCCGGCGTGTGCGAGGACAGCCCCAGATGACGCACCACGCTCTGCTCCTGCAGAGAACGGATATACCTGTAAATGCCGTTTTTCTGATACGTTTTCCAGTCCGCCGCCTCGTCCTGACAATGGATAAAGCCATAGTCAATATAATCCGTTTTCAGTTCCCGCAGCTGCCAGTCCACCGACCTCTTCACAGTCTCAAGATCCAGTGACCAGCCATAGGTCCCATTGGAATAGTCCGCGCCGAAGTGAATCTGATACAGTACCTGTTTCCGAACATCTGCCAGTGCCTCGCCCCACAGGGTAAACGCTTTTCCGTCCCCCGCCGCAAGGTCATAATAGTTGATCCCGCCCTCGTATGCGGCACGAAGCGTAGCTATCGCCTCATGATGATCCGCTTTGTACAGATAAGCAGATCCCAGGCCAATCTCACTGATCCGATCTCCGGTCTTTGCATGTTTTCTGTATCGCATTTTCAAATCCTTTCCAGGCACAAGCCCGATCTTTTCTGCATTCAAAATCATCTGTCCGCTGCAGATATCCTGCATCCATGGGAACAACGACGAATAATGACTGTTCTATCATCGCAGGTACTTCCGTTCCGGAAAGTCAAAGAGATGCTGCGAATGATATTGTCCATTCGAAGCTTTGTCCGTTTCGCCCTGCCCGTTCCGGAGATCTGTCAGTTCTTCCTCCAGAAAACAGGAAATCATTGATATCGCTGACATCAACGTTTGAACTTTCAGAGGATGACGCCAGAAAAGCACTCGAATCTCATAGAAAAACGGCATGAGAATTGGTTTTACACCACAGCAGAACCAAAGGAACAGACATCAGCTGCCTGCTCTTTACAGATAATCATCGAACCTGACGAGGGCGATCCCTGTCAGGTTCGATGTTTTTTCGTTATAACCACTTAAAGAAACGTTTTTGCGTGCCGTAAAACCATTTTCAATACGGTTCGATGAACTGCCTTTTTCACAGCTGAATAACAATCATCGGACGGACCGAACGGTTGGTTCGGTAAACCTCTTCCCCATAGTAACCAACCGAGCCATCATATATAACATCCATCGCATGTCCGCGATTCGTTCCCGGTGTACGAAGCCACCAGTTGCAATATCCATCAAGGCTTACCCAGCCACCATGTATTTCAGCCGTTTTTGATGTCTGACACTTACGTTCTTCATCTGTTAAAAAGTATTTTTGAACATCCACTGCGGACGGTA
The DNA here is from genome assembly GCA_017626895.1 of Clostridia bacterium. Lineage (GTDB taxonomy): Bacteria > Bacillota > Clostridia > Christensenellales > Aristaeellaceae > Ventricola. The sequence continues at coordinate 85,490 of JAGAHV010000159.1, forward strand.
TGAAAACTCTGTCCTGCGAATCATTTCCTGGATCCGTGTGATATTCGGCATTTTCATCTGCCGTCACAGTTACCGTAACCAGTTTATCCTGTTCTTCTGCCGAAAAAGCTGTATACAGAAAATCTTCATTCAGCCATTTCCGTAATGTGCAGGTATCCCACGAAACAGGCGTCATCTTTGTATTAAACGGCTTCGCCTCAAGGCCATACCTGCTGATACATGTTGCCTGGCCATCCTGAATATCCAGAATAATCCATTCAATACTTTCGTTTCCATTTCTTTTATTATTATCCAGTTCATAGTGACCAAACGAAATAATGTCACCAATCTTCGCAGATTCAGCCTTTTCCTCCTGTTTATTTTCCTGTTCTTTCTGAAAAACCAAATTCAGCATAATCGCAGGACGCACTGCATTGTATTCATAGTTCACTGTTTCACCTTTGCTGGTTACCTTCCCGCTTCCGTTGACAAAGGCAGCTTTGCGCTGATCACTTCCCGGTGTGCGCAGCCAATATCTGCATGCCCCCTCCTGGAATGTCTTAACGCCATTCTCCCTGGTCATACGGCTTGCAGCGCAGCGACTGTCATTGTCGTCACTCAGGTAAGTATTCACTTCGTTGACAGACAGCAGAAATACTTTATCCTGAGTATCCTTCCCTGTACCTGTTGGATGATCCGGATTTTTATCTGCCGAAACGGTAATTGTTTCCAGCTGCATCTGTTCAGCTTGTGTGAACGCTGTATTCAGAAACTCATCGTTCAGCCAGCGGCGCAATTCACACTTTTCCCAGGTAACTGCTTCAATTTTTGAGTGATAGGGTTTTGCATCCAGACCCAGCTTGCTGACACAAAGTGCCATGTCTCCCCTTACTTCGAGAACAATCCACTCAATCTCTTCCAAACCATTTCCAAGTTCATTATCCTGATTATAATGACCAAATGAAAGAACATCCCCTGCGCTGACATCCAGCCTCATTGTTTCAATGGATGCTTCAATTTCATTGGGGGCTTCTGTCGGTTCGATTGTGAGTGCCTCTGTTGGTTCTGGTGTCGGTGCTTTCGTCGGTTCCGGTGTTGGCGTCACCGTTGGTTCTGGTGTTGGTGTCTCCGTCGGTTCTGGTGTTGGCGTCACCGTCGGTTTCGGTGTGGGCGCTTCCGTCGGTTCCGGTGTGGGTGTGGGCGTCGCCGTCGGTTCCGGTGTTGGTGCCTCCGTCGGTTCCGGTGTTGGCGTCACCGTCGGTTTCGGTGTGGGTGCCTCCGTCGGTTCCGGTGTTGGCGTCACCGTCGGTTTCGGTGTGGGTGCCTCCGTCGGTTCCGGTGTTGGCACCTCGGTTGGAATCAATGCTGGAGTTGCTGTCGGTTCGACCATCGGAGCCTGTGTCGGTTCAGTTGTTTCAACTGTCAGTACAGGTGTTGGTTTCGTTTTTGAATGGAAGAAGATTGCTGAACCCAGGGCAACGAGTACCGCAGCAATTAATCCACCAATAATCAGTGAAACCTTTTTCGTTTTCTTTGGAATTGAAATGCCCTTTTTTTCTGGTGCTGCCTCTGAACCTGTCACCGGATCAGCTTCTGTTTCTGATTCCGCCTTGTGTTTCCGTTCTAATCCGCTCTTTTCAAATGCCTCGCAGAACTTAAAAACGTATTCTTCCTCTGACATGTTGTACTTCATAATAGCCTGCAACGTTCCAATCTGGAGTTGCATGTCATCCGGAAGTTCTGTTTTTTCCAAATGAATCGCTATGAAACGCTTATGCTTCGTTATCGCAAAATTAATTTCATTTTGGACATTCCTTCTTACTGCCGATGTCGGTGTGATCATCACTACGAACACTGTACAGTTGCTCAAAGCAGTTGCTATTTCCTTTGTCCATTCATTGCCCGGAGAAATGCCCTCATCATACCAGACATTATAACCAGCTTCGTTGAACTTTTTGATTTCTTCGAAAACTTTGTCTGAATCCTTATGCGCATAACTCACAAAGATATAGGGGCCTTTCCCCCTGTATGCAGGATATGGCATGCGTCCTACACCAGGAACCAGTCTGGTTTTATCACTCATGTTTCAGTCCTTCTTCATTGGTTCATAGTCAGCTGTAAAGGCTTTCTATCTATTTCATATGAGCCAGTTCGGTCCATCAGCAGCATCTCACATCTGCCAGTTCACGGATCACCTCGCCGGCCATAATCAGGCCGGCAGCCGACGGAACAAAGGCAATGCTTCCGGGTGCCGGATGATACCTGCCCGGATCGTCCGGCTGTTCCTGCTCAGAAACGGGTTTCAGCGATGTCCTCGGCGTCTCCCGGGAATACACGACCCTGAGATGCTCAATTCCCCTTTTGCGCAGCTGCTGGCGCATCACTCTGGCCAGCGGATCCACGGATGTTTTGCTGATATCGCATACCTCAAACTGCGTGGGATCCAGTTTGTTTCCGGCTCCCATGGCCGCAATGATGGGCACGCCCAGCCGGGTGCACCGCTCCGCCAGCATCAGTTTGGCTGCCACCGTATCAATGCAGTCAAGCACATAATCATACCGGGTAAGATCTATTTCATCCGCGTTTTCCGGAAGGTAAAACATCGGCCATGTCTCAATCCGGCAATCCGGATTGATGTCCAGAAGGCGCCGCCTGGCTGCATCCACCTTCAGCATGCCCAGCGTGCTGTTCAGGGCAAACAGCTGGCGGTTCAGATTGGAGAGCACCACCCGATCATTGTCGATCAGATCGATTGCACCGATTCCCGACCGGACCAGAGCCTCCGCCGCATAAGAGCCAACTCCGCCGATTCCGAATACGGCTGCCCGCTTCTCTGCAAGCCGGTCAACGCCTTCTTTTCCAATAAGGCGCTCTGTCCGTGAAAGCTGTTCTCTGTTCACTCTCTTACTCCCCCGTCATCAAATGATCAGTCTGAGCTCCGCCTCCCGCTTCTGGATCTCCTGCAGAAGGGCAATCTGATTCCGCGCTCTGACCAGGTTATGCTCAGGATACGCCGTCTTATAATACACATCCCCATTCAGATAGTCCGTCATGAAGCGCATCGCCTGTTCGAGGGTAATCACATAGATTCCATCCGGGAGGAGCTTCCGTTCATTCTCTGTGAGAATGCTGCCCGCCTCCTCCAGATATCCCTGCGCGAAAGCCGCTGCTTTTTCAAGAGACAATGCGACTTTCGAAAGATCCGGCTCATCCTCCGCCGCCTCACTGGCGCCGGACCGGATTCCGTCACCAAAATCGTATGCGACAAAGCCCGGCATCACGGTATCCAGATCACACACACAGATCGCCCGGCCGCTGGCTGTGTCCAAAAGGGCATTACTGGTTTTTGTATCATTGTGCACCACACGCCTGGGCAGCCGTCCTGCTTCAAATTCCTTTTCAAACAGATCAGCCCGGTCCATACACTGCATCAGCGTGACAATTTCCAGAACCACCGTCTTTTTCCGTCCACAGGCATCCCTGTCCATAGCCAGCATAAACTGGGTGACCCGGTCGACTGTATCATGGAAGGCCGGAATGGTCTCATGGAGCGAATCGACCGGAAATCCGGACAACCGCCGTTCAAAGCGACCGAAAGCCAGACCGGTTTCATAAAGCTCGTTAAGCGACGCCGGCTGTCCGCAGGCGCTGGTGTGATCGATAAAGGCATACATGCGCCAGAACCGGTCCTGCTCATCCCGGTACCAGGTTTCCCCGCCTGCTGCCGGAATCAGCGTCAGCGTTTCCCTCATGGGGTCCCCGTTTTCGCGCACAATCTGTTCTTTCAGATAGGCGGTCACACGTTCAATGTTATGCTGAACTTCCTCCGGCTTTTTAAACACTTCCGTATTCACCCGCTGAAGAAGGTATGCATTTCCTTCCCGCGTGTCAACCCGATAAGTATCATTGATGATTCCTGTACCGAAAGGCTTTATATCGGAAACCTCACCGGAAACCTGAAAGTGTCCGGCAGTCGTCATTACGTTCATGGCGGTTTCTCCTCGAGTTTCATTGCTGGTCTTATGTCCGGGCAGCCTGGCAGGGCTCCGGATTTATAGGCTTTCGCCTCGCGGCCGGGCCATTCCTTTTCGGGCTTCAATGGCTGGCCGTATCCCTGGACTGCTTCGCAAGGCTCCGAAGCAGCTTGGCTGTCGACTTCTGACAGGACTATTTCTTTCCCTGTATTATAGCGGTCCGGCCAGATTATGACAACAGGTGAAAATAAATCAATCATTTTTGTCAGTCTTTACAATATCCCCTCAGATAAGTTATAATAGGTACACATGGAACAGACGTTCCAGAATAATTCAAGGAGGATCTGAAGAATGAAAAAACTGGTTGCTCTTATTCTGGCCGTAACCGTGCTGCTCAGCGTTGCCGTTCTGGCAATGGCGGATGACATTACACTTGATGTCATCATTGCACAGTATGGACCTAAGACACAGGACTGGTTCCTCGGAACCGCCATGGACGGCTCCAACTTCAAAGCCAAATTTGAAGAGGCCAACCCCGGCGTCAAGCTTAATCTTGAAGTCGTGTCCTGGAATGACCTTTACACGGTCGTCTCTACCCGCATCAGCAACAACAATGCTCCGGACATCCTGAACATTGACGTGTTTGCGGATTATGCCAATGAAGGCCTGCTCCTCCCGGTCAGCGACTACTGCCCGGAAGAGCTCTACAAGGACTTCTTCCCCAGCTTCATTCAGGAATCCGTGATTGACGGAACCGTATGGGCCGTTCCGGATCTCGCATCCGCCCGTGCGCTCTATTACAATGTGGATCTGCTGAAGGAAGCCGGCGTCGAAGCCGTTCCCACCACCTGGGCCGAACTCGAAGATGCCGCACAGGCCATCGTCGATTTCTACGGCGGCGAAGTGTATCCCTGGGGCATCGACATGACCACGGATGAAGGCCAGGCGGCTTTTGCTTACTACACCTGGGCCAACAACGGCGGTTTCGTTGATGAAAAGGGCGACTGGGCACTCAACAGCGACGCCAACGTCGAAGCGATTGAGTATGCGCTCAGCCTGGTTAAGAATGGCTACACCAACCCGAATCCGGCCACCCAGACCCGTTACGATCTGCAGGATATGTTCGGTGCCGGCAAGCTGGCCATGGTCATCGCGCCCAACTCCGTTCCTGCCTATATCGCTGAAAAAGGTTATACCGGCGTTAACTTTGCCACCGCTTCCATTCCTCACAACGAGGGTGCCAGCTCCAGCTCCGTCGGCGTCATGGACCGCATCATGGCCTTCCGTGATGACAGCGCTGATCAGGCTGCCCGCAACGAAGCCATCGGCAAGTTCCTGACCTTCTTCTATGATCCCGCCAATTATGTCGGCTGGGTCTCCATGGAAGGCTTCCTGCCCGCCGTCAATTCCGCTGTGGGTGCACTGGTTGAATCCGATCCTTCCTTCGAAGCATGGCTGAGCGTTCTTGACAGCGCCAAGTTCTATCCGACCACCAAGGCGGAGTGGAACGACGTGAAGCAGGGTGTCATCGCTGTGGAGCAGAGTGCTCTTACCGGCGGCGACGTCCGTCAGCTGCTCAATGAACTCCAGGCAAAGGTCAGTGCCAAATAACTTCTCCTCGTTTCGGGAGGTCGGGTTTCCCGGCCTCCCTTTCTGCTGATTTGAGAGGTGAACGCTTTGAATAACATTTTCGTCCGGCACAAATGGGATCCCTATCTCTGGATCCTCCCCAGTGTTCTTCTCATGCTGATTTTTGTCATTTTCCCCATCGGTATCGTTTTCCGTCTCGCATTCAGTGATATCAGCCGGGCCGGTGTCGTTGGCGAGTTTATCGGTCTTGGCAACTTTATCAGCGCCGTTTCCGCCCCTGTTTTCCCCACCGTCCTGATGAATACCTTCATCTGGGTTGTTTCGGTGGTCGGTCTTTCCACGCTTATCGGATTTACTGTCGCCATGGTTCTCAACCAGCCGTTTTACGGGCGTAAAATTGCCCGTTCCATCATCGTCTTTCCCTGGGCTGCCTCACTGGTCATCCAGGCCTCGGTCTGGAACTACATCATCAAGATGGAATATGGCAACCTGAACAACATTCTGCTTAATTTCGGCGTCATCAAAAACGCCATTAACTGGCGTGCCACTTATCAGATTGAGTTTATCTGGGAATGTGTCATCGGCATCATTGTTACCATTCCTTTTGTCACTTTCACCGTGCTCTCCGGCCTGCAGTCCATTGATTCATCCTACTATGAGGCTGCAACGGTTGACGGAGCCTCCTTTGGTCAGAAGCTGTTCAACATCACCCTTCCCCTGGTCCGCCCCTCCCTGACCGTCAGTACGGTGCTTAATATAATCTACGTTTTCAACTCCTTCCCGATTATCTACACCATTACCAAGGGTGCCCCGGCCAACAAAACGGACACCATGGTTACCTATCTGTACATGCTGGCCTTTTATGACCAGAAAAAAGGGCCGGCAACCGCCCTCTCCGTCATTGGTTTTCTCATACTCTGCTTTGCCTCCAGCATCTACATGATCGTCACCATGCGAAAGGAGGAGGCACTGTGATCAAAGAACGACGGCTCATTGCCTCTTTCTGCTTCGTCTCCTTTCTGTTCCTCCTGCTGATCCTTTTCCTGCCGCTGTTCAGCTTTCAGAGCTCCCTTTACACCAAACGCTCCGCCAACACCTTTGTCGGAGATGAAAAGTACCTCGCGGTCCGTGCGGAAATCGAATCCGAGGCAGCCGCCTATCAGGAAAAAGGAATTGAGACCACCATTTCCGAACAGGTGACGGAGCGAACCAACAGCAAGGGAAAGAAAACCTCCATGGTCGCCTTTTCCCTGCTCTCAACGGATATCCGCAGCGGATGGCAGCTGCTGGCCTCTCCTTTTGCGTGCGGCCGCATTCTCTTTCTCTGCCTCATCCTTTTTGGCATCCTGCTTCTTTTTATCTGCCTGGGCCTGGCCGCTACCAGAGGAATCGCCATTCGCAAATTCAATACCTTCCATCATCTCCTTCTGGATATCCCGATTGCCGCATCCGTGCTTCTGCTCTTCAGTGTTCCTGCCTTCGCCCTGTCACTCAATCTGAGCTTTGGCCGGAATGTAACGCTCGCGCTTTCGCAGAACCTGCCTGAAAGTGACATTGCCGCTCTGTTTTCGGGGCTAGATCAGTTCCTGTTTGGCGACGCAGCCGGTGACAAGCTGTCCGACATGCTGGGCACCTTTTCCTTCCGGCTGAATCCGGTTTACTGGTGCCTTCTGGCCGCCGTGGTGGTCACCCTTGTCTGTACGCTCAGACTCCGTTTCGGGCAGATCAGACAGCCTTTCCTCCGTCTTCTTCTTTACCTGGCGGTAGTTGCTTTCTCCATGTTTATCCTTTATCCGTTCTTTGTCATGTTCATCACCGCGTTCCGCAGCAATGCGGAAACCACCGACATGTACTTCCTGCACGTTCTGCCGACGAAGTGGATCTGGTCAAACCTTAAGGATACCCTCGAGCGGGGCGTCCTGCGTTACCTGATCAACTCCCTGCTGATTGCCGGCGGCGCCACGGCCATCGCCATGCTCTGCGGCATTCCTGCCGCCTACGCCATGGCCCGCATGAATTTCAGGGCAAAAAAAGCCTATCTGGGCTTTATCATCATGAGTCAGATGTTTTCCCCTGTCGTTCTCCTGGTCGGCATTTCCCGCCTGATGAACACCCTTCACCTGAACGATTCCCTCATTGGCCTGATGTTCATCAATGCGGCGTTTAACCAGGCGTTTGCCATCTGGCTGCTGCGCGGGACATTTGTTTCCATCTCCTCCGAAATGGAGCAGGCGGCCTGTATCGACGGCTGCAGCACCGTCTCCGCCCTGCTTCGAATTCTCATTCCCATCGCCAGTCCGGGCATCGTCACAACGCTCATTTTCGTCTTTATCAATTCATGGAATGAATACACCATTTCCACGGTTTTGATCTCTACCCAGACCAACCGGCCGATTACGGTCGGCATCACCCAGTTTTCAAGCTTCAACATGATTGAATGGCAGTACCTTTTCGCCGCAGCACTGCTGGCCACCGTTCCGGTCGTCATTCTCTTTATGCTGATAGAAAAGCATCTGGCAGCTGGTCTAACTGCCGGCGGCGTCAAAGGCTAAATGCAAAGCGTCCGTTTCCCCATAAGGAAACGGACGCTTTTAATTGACGCGATCCGGAGATGGCTGTCTCCGGGCATGTTCAGATCTCTGCATATTCCATGTGGCTGAGCCGGCTTTCAAAGACCTTCACCGACAGCGGCCTGTCATAGTAGAATCCCTGCGCCAGATTGCAGGCATTCTCTCTCAGTGTTTTTACCTGTTCCTTCGTTTCCACGCCCTCTGCCACACACTCAAGGCCGAGTTCACGGGCCATGGCGATCACGTATTTGAAGAGGACACTGTTCCGGTTATCCACATCCGAATTGTCCCCGGGGAGGAAACTCTTATCTACCTTAAGCACATTCCACGGGATTTCCCTCAGCAGATTCAGCGAGGAATACCCGATTCCGAAATCATCCACTGATGCACTGATTCCGGCCCGCTGAAGTCCCCGGACGATGCTCTTCAGTTCACGGAATTCCACGTCTGTCGTCGTTTCCGTCAGCTCAATCTCAATATACTCGTGCGGAACCTGATGCCGGTCAATGATCTCAATAATATGATCGAACAGATCCGCATCCACCATGTGTTTCCGGGACAGATTGACGGACACGCGAACCACATTCCGTCCCTCATCCAGCCAGCGGCGAATATCCCGGCACACATGGTCCAGCATGTAAAAATCCAGCTGACAGATGTCAAGACTGCGTTCAAGCACGGGGATAAACTCGGTCGGCGGGATTATTGTCCCGTCATGACGCCAGCGGCAAAGGGCTTCCGCACCGGAAAGCCGGTTTCCGAAAACGTCAATTTTCGGCTGATAGTACACCAGAAACTCTTCGTTTTCGAGTGCCTGCCGGAACATCTGCTGAATGCGAACGACCCTTTCTTTTTCCGAAAGAATATCCTCGTTGCTGAATACAATTTCCGCTCCGCCGCCGTTTCTTGCTGTATCATAGGCAGCCATGATCCGATTCAGGATATCATCCACGTCCTTATAGCCATCCGGAATGTTGAAAAAGCCCGCCGCACACATGACTCCCGTTCTTTTTCCCGTGTCTACATCATACACAACCGAGCTTGACTCAAGACACTTCAAAACAACATCCATCTTTTCCGTTCTGCAGGCCAAAACGAAATTATCCCCGCCCAGGCGGCAGACAACACCCTCACTGCCAATCTGATCCTGCAGCAGTTTAACATAGTTTTTCATCAGAATGTTGCAGGCCATCCGTCCCAGTTCCTGATTCAGTCTGGAAAAACGGCGGATATTGAAGCGCGCTGCGGTCATCCCCTTGAGGCCGTCCGGTTCTGACTTTTCCCGCAGGTAACGGAGAAAATAACGGACATTGCGGTACCCGTCATCATCATAAAAGGTGAGCCGATCAACCTCGCCGCTGAGACGGTTCTTGGACAGAAACGTCAGCATCAGCTTCTGAATGCGCCGGATCCGCTCCATCTCCTGCGGCGTCCACGGTTCCTGTCCCTCTTCAATATACACATCGCACTGACCGATCATCAGAGAAGGCAGCTCGGCTCGTTCACGGGAAACGAGCCTCGAGGGTTTTCCGTTGTCATAACCGATGAACTCCTCCACCTTTCCCAGCCGCTCATGCATCGGCGAACGGTAAAAAGAGGTGACACCTTTGGCTACCCGAAGCAGTTTGCACAGATCTGCCATCGCGTCATAGATTGCTTTCAGATCAGAGATTTCCGGAAGGGTAATCCGATCCAGAAGCGTATCCATGTACGCGGAATACTCCGCCTGATGGGGATATACGACTTCCTTCGGCAATTGATTATCTGAAGTATGATTCATAGATTTTCCCTTCCCTGAAAACAGGCATTCATGGCCAATCCGCCTCAAAATGACCTGCCTGCCGGCAATATTGGCTGAGGCGTGATGGTTCAGTATACCGAGACCCTTTCAGGCCTCTGCTTTATGTGCAATAAGAAATCCATTTTCACGAAAGAAACGTTCAAATCCACACCGTTTCATTCGCACAATGGAACGCATCATGCCGAATTTGCAGCTGCACGGCATAATAAACCGTCCTTTTGGGGTAAGCACACGGTGAATCTCCCGGAAATCCTTCACCTCTTCCGATGACACAACGACATCAAAACGGCTGTCATGAAAATACAGCGAATGGTGCCCGCCAAGGAAAAATTCGGCTTTTCCAATCCCTTTTCCGCGCGCAGCAGCAAGATGGTCCCTGATTTCTGTAATCCCTGTAAATAAAGCATCATGCCGCTCTGCAAGTCCCCTGATCATTTCACCTTCTCCGCAGCTGATGTGCAGAAGATGTTTGAAATCCGGCGGAAGCATTGCAGCCATTTGATTCAGGCTGATGTTCATGTGTTTGTCCTTTCATTCGGTCAACTGGTACTGACGTCCGTATTTCAAACTCTTATGCGTTCCAATCAGACAAATCCACCGGTTCCGGACAATCCGATTCCGAAATCCGTTTGGAGATTCTAACGGGTCATTTCAATCAAAATCCTCTTGCAATAACCTCATTCTATTTTGTTGCTAAATATCTGTCAATCCTCTCCGTCACATTTTTCCAGATTCTGTTCTAAAACTGTGTACGATTTTTTTTGCCGTTCCGCTTGTTTGGCCGTTCCCTGTTCCCGATCATTTTTCTGACCGTTTTCTCTCTGACAAACGGTTGTCCTTACTCGGTTTCATCCTCTTCCTCATCCGGCCGTTCAAACATCAGCCAGGCATTGTATCTGGCCTGTGCCTCCTGGCTCTTTTTCCGTTCACGCCAGGCTTCCACATCCGAACAGATGGCCAGCATTTCATCCACCAGCATCTCCTCACTGGTCGGGCGTACCCCTCTCACATAGGCATTCATCCGGTCTATGGCCCTGGGACTTCCCAGCTGCTGGGCAATCACGGATCCCAGTTCCTCTGAAAAACCCAGTGCCCGAATCGACTGAACCAGCCGGTCTCTGGCCTCCTGCCAGATTCTCTGATTATCTGTCACTCCACTTTCCCCTTTCCCCTGCATTTGGCCGCACGGCCAAATGCACCTCTCTCTGTGCGATTATACGTTGCGGAAGGGATTTCATCAAGCCAAAGATCGCTTTACATTCTCCGGTTCCGGCTTTATAATGGCTGACGACCGAACCATTTGTTTCCTTTCATCATCACCTGAACAGGAACAGCAAGAATAGGAGACTTTCATGTATCGTTACGAAACGCATCTGCATACTGTCGAGTCCAGCGCCTGCGGTGTGACCCCCGGCAGCGAATATCCCGCCATTTTCAAATCCAGGGGCTATGACGGCATCTTCATCACCGATCATTTCTTTCACGGAAATACAAGACCCTCGAGAGAGCTCCCCTGGCCGGAATATGTGGATGCCTATACAAAAGGCTATGAAAAGGCCAAAAAAGCCGGCGACGCCATTGGCTTTAAGGTTTTCTTCGGCATTGAGGAAAACTTTAGCGGCGATGAATACCTGATTTACGGCGTGGACAAAGCATTCCTCCTCGCCCATCCCGATATTCCTCACTGGACCCGCGAAGAGATGATCTCATGGGTCCATGCGGCCGGCGGTGCCGTCATTCAGGCCCACCCGTTCCGCGACCGGCCGTATATCAAGATGATTCATCTTCATCCCGAGGGGATTGAAGGCATCGAGGGGATTAACACCGCCAATACCGCCAACGACAATCTGGCCGCCCTGTGTTACGCCCTCCGGCATCATCTCCTGATTCAGGCCGGTTCAGATACCCATGACAAAGCGAAAATTGGCGAGATGAACGGCGGCATTCTCTGTGAGCAGCCCATCACCTCCTCCCGTGATTATGCCGCCCGCCTGCGGAGCGGTGAGAAGCCCCGCATCTTCTATCCCGAGGCTCTCTTTGCGGACATGCCGGGCGTCCAGGTGCACCTCCCCGCCGAAATCTGCCGGGATAATCGGTGGGAGCCCCTGCCGACGGAGGAAATCATGAGCTGGATTGCCGCAGCCGGTGCCCAGGCCGGTGAGGCCGGAAATCAGCCGGAGGGCATCGTCCGGCAGATCATCACCCGGCTGGGTGCCTGAATTCGGATAACCGCAAAAACAGCAGGAACTTTCGTTCCTGCTGTTTTTAATCGCGGATGAGCTTCTCAAGTGTTTTATACAGCACCTCCGGTTCCACCGGCTTTGTCAGATGTGCATTCAGTCCCGCCTGCATGCTGCGTTTCACATCCTCGTCAAACGCATTGGCTGTCAGTGCGATGATGGGAATGGTTTCGGCATCCGGCCGTCCCGATGTGCGGATGGTTCGGGTGGCCTCAAGTCCGTCCATTTCCGGCATCCGCATGTCCATGAGGATGGCATCATAATATCCGGCCTCGTGCTGCTCATACAGTTCTACCGCAATCCGGCCGTTTTCTGCGCGATCTGCCTCCATGCCCCGCATGTTGAGCACCATGATCATGATTTCCGCATTGACCTCAACGTCCTCCGCCAGCAGGATCCGCCGTCCTTTCAGTTCAGCAGGTTTCCGGTTCATCATCTCCCGCTTTCGCATAAAGGCCCTTCGGAACTCCGTCAGAACCTTCCCAAGCGACAGCGGTTTGCTGATGACGGCATCTATCCCCGCCGGATTCGCCTGATCCCCCATTTCCTCCGGGCTTCGGGCTGTGAGCAGGATCAGGATCGACTCCTCTTCTGCTGCCTCATGGATCTTTCGGGCAAATATCACGCTATCGCCGGACAGGTCATGGTCCACCAGAATCAGGCTGTAAGGCTCCCGTCTGGCATGACGCAGCCGGACCATTTCCATTCCTTCTGATGAGGAACCCGCCTTTTCGCAGGTAATGCCTGCCTGACTCAGTATCTGCAGTGCCTGCTCGCAGGACTCGGGATCATCATCCACCAGCAGAACGTCCATCTCCTCCAGGCGGGGCAGTCCATGCCCGTCTGCGTCACTGTTCCGGTCCGAATCCCGCAGTGTCAGCGTCACGGTAAACGTGGTTCCGACATTCTTCTCGCTCTCCACGTCGATCTGACCGTCCATCAGCTCCACGATGTTTTTGGTAATCGGCATTCCAAGCCCCGTGCTGCCGGTTCTGTTGGTAAGGGAGGTTTCCTCCTGGGAGAACGGCTCAAAGATTTTCGACAGGAATTCCCTGCTCATTCCGTGCCCCGTATCCCGCACCGTAAAGCGCAGTGTGGATCTTTCGTCCATTCGTGCCACACGCTCCACCGTGAACGTCACGGTCCCATCCCGGGGAGTAAACTTTACCGCGTTTCCGAGAATGTTGATCAGGACCTGCCGCAGTTTCATGGCATCGCCAATATAGTACTCGTCGACCTCCCCGGAAATCAGGAAGTCATAAACAACTCCCTTCTCTCTGCACTGACCGCTGATAATGGTATTCACCTGCTCCAGTGTCTCCGCCAGGGAAAATTCTTCGCTGCGAACGGACATTCGCCCGGATTCGATCCGGCTCATATCCAAAATGTCATTGATAATGCCCAGCAGATGCCTGGCCGAACTCCCGATCTTTTCCAGATACGTCCGTGTCGTCTTTGAAATGCCTTTCTCATTGAGCGCCAGATTGTCAAGGCCGATGATGGCATTCATGGGTGTCCGGATCTCATGGCTCATATTGGAAAGGAAGATGGTTTTCGCCCGGTTGGCCTCCTCTGCCGCTGCAAGTGCTTCAGCCAGCACCTTCTGCCGGTCGATTTCCTTCCTCGTTTCCTCATCCACATCCAGAAAGCCCGCACTGACTGTATGAACGACCTGTTTCCCTGCTTCCTCCGAATACTGGATCCCCGCATAGCGCAGAATTTCATACGCTTCCCGGTCCTGAACACGGATGATAAACCGATGCGAGATCACCGTTTCTTTTTCCAGTCTTGCCCTCAGATTGTCAATCCGGATAAAGTCCAGAAATGCCTGCTGGTCCTCCTCCTTCACGTGTCTACTCGCATACCGCTCCGATGCTTCTGAATAGACAAACCGCTCTCCGGTTTTGAGACTGGACATTCCGTCTTTGCCCTGATAGCAGATTCCCGAATCCCTGTCCAGATCAATATAAAAGATGGCATGATAATCAGATGCCAGCGCGTTGATCAGGCTGTCCTGCTCTTTTCGCTGCCTGTCCTGCTCCAGCAGCTGCTCCTTAAGGGCAAGCCGCCGCTCCATCTCCTCCTGTTTCGCCCGGTTTTCCGCCTCAGCCATCTCGCTCTTTCGTCTGCTTTCCCGGCTGCGGATCATGGAACATTCAATATAGGTCAGAACCGCCAGAAATACAGCGGTTCCAAGCACCCATGGAAGCATCCGCCGAAATCCACTCCATTGATCCTTTTCCTCAACCGTCAGATACCAGGTTTCATTCGGTGCATTGATTGCAATCTGGATGTCCCGGTTTCGTATTTCTCCATCGCTGAAAATAAAGCCGTTTTCATCCGTCAGGATCCCTTCCGTATTTTCCTTCCAGACCGCATAATGATATAAATTCCCGTGGTCTTCAGCCCTGATCGTCTGAACAAAGCGATCCCAGTCCATGACAAGGATTGCCAGACCAATAAACTGATCCTCTTTCGAATAAATCGGATACCGGACAATAAACCCCGTTCCCCCTTCAATCAGGGCGTGCGGGCCGGCAACAGTTGCCTTTTTTGACTCAATGGCCAGTCGAGTCGCCGGTCCCTGTTCAGGACTTTCCGCCGGTTTAAAGCCGATGGTCGCCTCATTCACGGACTGGGGATAGGCCATCTGGATAATACCGTTCGGTGCGATATACAGAGAGCCCACCGTACTGTCTCTTTCCATGATGTGCTGACAGATTCGTGGAAATGATGGTGCAAAGTCTTCCCCATATTCCACATACTGATCTCCCAGTGATTCAACAATGCTGACATACTGATTCAGGAGCAGTTCGATATTGGTGGCTATCGTTGCACCGTAATTTTCCGCCTCATACTTCCGGTTTTTCATTACCTCATTGGCAATCGTCATGAGTAAAACCACAGCAATAACCAGCTCAATCAGGAAAATCTTCCAGACAGTTTTAAACCAATTGCTCTTCATTCTCTGATCTCTTTCTAAGAGCCGCATTCCGGTCTTTCGGCCTCGTCGCTTCTTCAGTACTTCCGCTCTCCAAACCGATGCTTTCGCATCGGGCCCACTCTATGAACCGCACCTGGGTCTTTCGGCCTCGTCGCTTCTTCAATACTCCCACTCTTCCAAACCGACGCTTTCGCGTCGGGCCCACTCTATGCACCGCAATTCAGTCCAGTCTGACAAGCCCTGCCGCCGAATCTGCGCAACGATGATTTTACATGCTTTCTCATTCTGTTTCAATGAAATTCTGCATTCCGCTGCAAGTTTTCAGCCGCTTTGTTGTTCCGCATAACCGGCACTTTTCCGAATTAAAAAGGAAAACCCATCCTTTTCTGTCCAGCAAGAAAAAGATGGGGCAAAAACACATCAACAAACGTATCTGTTCACCCAAGCACTTCCAGCATCTGTGCGGCATTATCCTTTGGTTTAACCGCACCGAATGCCTTTGCAATCATGCCGTTTTCATCAATCAGATAGGTGCTGCGAATCAGGCTCTTTCCCGGTTCGCCATCCTTGTTCCGCTTCACGACATCATACGCCCGGATCGTTTCCATTTCCGGATCTGACAGCAGCGTAAAAGGCAGTCCATGCTTTTCCTCAAAGCGCTTGTGTGATTCCACGGTATCCTTGCTGACACCGATGATGACCGCATCTTTTTCCCGGAACTGCGGAAACAGTTCACCAAAAGCGCAGGCCTGTGCCGTACAGCCGCTTGTCATGTCCTTGGGATAAAAGTACAGAATCACTTTCTGTCCTTTGTAATCTGCCAGGCTCTGCATATTCCCATTCTGGTCCGGCAGCGTAAATTCCGGTGCCTTTGTTCCAACCTCAAGCATTCCTGTTTCTCCTTTTCCTCCTGGATCATTCGCCGTTTCGGCTTCATCCGGATTTCGTTTTCCAGAATGCTGCCGTGCAGCATCTGATCACTGGCATTATAGCATTCATTCCATTGCCGTTCAATCCTTGATGGGCACTGAGCGGTTTCATCCGATGCGTGAACAATAAAACGGGCAGCCCGAAGGCTGCCCGAATACGTATTCTGTTTGACGTATGTCCCCGTCATGGAAACGCTGGACCCGGCCTATGTTTCGTCGGCAAAGGTCCGGTGTCGGGGACTCCGTCCATGTCAGAAAGATTTACTTTTTCATCAGGGCTGCGCCGGCATTCCATGCCTGTCCGACTTTTTTCCCTGTGACATAATAGCCATTTTGGAACTGATCGAACATCAGGGCATGCAGCTTTTCCGGATCCACCTTGTTCTTTTCGTTCAGCACGGATTCCTCCGCCTTGACGTTCACGATCCGCCCGACGATCCCGTCGACATGCTCCGTATGAAGGAACTCAAGGAGTTCACATTCCATCACCACAGGGAATTCCTCGATAATCGGGGCGTTCACCTTGTCACTCTTCACGGCATGATAACCGGTCCGCTCAAACTTATCGTTCATTTTGTTTCCGGAGGCAATCCCGAAGAAATCGGCCACATCCATATGTGCCTCGTCTGCCAGGGCGACGGTAAACGCCTTGCTGGTCTTGATATTCAGCCAGGTCTTCTTTCCCTCGCCAATAAACAGGATGATTTTATCCTCATCGCAGATCTGTCCCCACGCCACGTTCATGACATTGACTTTTTCATTTTCATCATAGGCAGCCACCATCAGTACAGGCATCGGGTAAACGGCCTGAACCAGTCCAAGATCCTTTTTCATTTGCTGAATCCTCCTGCAGCATTGTTCTTTTGATGCCTGTATGGTATCATAAGCAGGAAAATAATCCAAGTACCTACATTCAGGTAAGGTACTTACTTTGGAGTAAGTTATGAACGAAAAGCGAATCGAAGACGCTCGGTACGGCGATACCGGATACAGCTATACCCTTTCCCTGATTGCCGGAAAATACAAGCCCGTCATCCTCTACTGCCTGATGGAATATGAGCCGGTCCGTTTCAATGAGATGCAGCGATATATCGGTCACGTGGCAGACAAAACGCTGAGTCAGCAGCTGAAGGAACTGGAGCGGGATGGTCTGATTCACCGCCAGATGTATCCGGAAATCCCGCCAAAGGTGGAGTATACCCTGACCCCGCGCGGTCATTCCCTGATGAACGTGCTGGATCAGCTCTGCACCTGGGGAAATGAAAACCGGATCGCGGATAATCAGAGGGAATGAACAGACTTGAGAAAATCCCGGGCCCGCTGTGACTGAGGATCTGCAAAAAAGCGTTCCGGCGTATTCATTTCCACAATGCTTCCGCCATCCATGAACACGACCCGATCGGCCACTTTCCGGGCGAAATTCATCTCATGGGTGACAATCAGCATGGTCATCCCCTCCCGGGCCAGCTCCGTCATTACACCCAGCACCTCCCCGATCATTTCGGGATCCAGTGCACTGGTCGGTTCATCAAACAGCATGGCGGTGGGATGCATGGCCAGTGCGCGGGCTATGGCTGCACGCTGCTGCTGTCCGCCGGAAAGCTGTGCAGGAAGCTTGTTGGCCTGATCCTGTACGCCTACCCGTTCAAGCAGCTCCATCGCTTCCCGGCGCGCGGCCGCCTTTCCCTTTTTCAGCACATCCCGCGGTGCCAGGCACAGGTTTTCAAGGACCGTCATGTGCGCAAACAGATTAAAGGACTGAAACACCATCCCGATCCTGGAACGCATCCTTGCCAGTTCACGGCCCTCCTCGGGAATCGGCTGTCCCTCAATCCGGATTTCACCGGAATCAATCGTCTCCAGCCGGTTAATCGTCCGGCACAGGGTCGACTTTCCCGAACCGGAGGGCCCGATAATCACCACAACCTCTCCCCTGTCAACCGAGAGAGAAATATCCCTGAGCACGTGGAGCGTCCCAAAATGCTTGTCCACATGCCGCAGTTCAATGACAGGAACCGGGGATTCCATCAAGACCGTCTCCTTTCCACGCTGACAGCGGCGCTGCTCTTTTTCGCCCACAGATCCGAAAGCCGGTTGAGGGCATAGTTAATCAGGATGTAAATCACCGCCACCACCAGATAGATGGAAAGCAGCGCATCATAATTTGAAATGAGTACCTTGGCATTCTGCATCAGGTCTGCACAGGAAACGATATAGGCAAACGTGGTATCCTTCAGCACAATGACCAGTTCCGCAATCAGTGACGGAATCACAAAGCGTATGGCCTGCGGGAAGACAACCTTATAAAACAGCCGTACCTTCCCGAGTCCCAGCGACAGCGCTGCCTCCGTCTGCCCTCTGGGAACTGCATTGACCCCGCTTCGCAGGGCCTCTGCCACCACGCCGCAGGCTGAAATTGCACAGGGCAGGGTGATTTTCCAGAAAGCACTCAGGCGCCAGCCCGTCTGCGGAACCACCAGAAAGAAGAAATAAATAAAGAGAAGCGTCGGCACGCCGCGGGTCAATTCAATCAGGGCCGTGCAGCATGCCCGCAGAAACCTGTTTTCTCTCAGTCTGCCGCGCATCAGCAGGAAGCCCAGGAGGAAGGACAGGGCAGAACCGGTCAGTGCGGCCCGAATCGTTGTCAGAAGGCCCTCCCCCAGAAAACGCCAGGTGGACCATTTGCCAAAAAAATACCAGTATCGGCTGTCCAGCTGCCCGCTGACATAAAACTGCCGGACAATCAGCACCACTAGCAAAATCAGCCCTGCAATGGCTGCCGCTGTCACGATTGCCGCTGCCCTGCGTGTTTTCGGGCCCGGCGGCTCATACAGAAAATCACGAATCGAGGTTCTGTTCATCTGAGGATCCTCACTTTCCGGTCAAGCCAGCTGCCGGCCCTGCCAATTGCCAGAGCACTCAGGCAGTAAAGTGCGGCCGAAATGGCAAAGGCCAGCACTCCTCCCGTGGCATGTGTATTGATGTAGGACACAAGGCCGGTCAGTTCCATCGGCCTCAGGGGCACCTGCGAGGCCAGGGAGGTGGTCAGCATGTCGGCAACCAGAAGATTGGTCATGGGGAGCACCGAGGAACGCAGTGCCTGCGGGATCACGATACGGCGGATCATCTGCAGAAAGGTAAGCCCCAGAGCACGAGCTGCCTCAATCTGTCCCGGATCAATGGTGTTCATCCCGCTCATCAGGTGTTCCGAGCAAAAAGCAGACGGGATCAGCACCGTGGCGGTCAGGACACACACATAGTACGAAAGCGTGATCTTCAGATACGGCAGGGCATAGACCAGGAGGATCAGCAGCGCAGCACCCGGAATATTCCGAAAAATCTGTACATAAAAGTCGCCCAGTCCGCGCAGCGGACGGATGGGACTGACCCGCAGAACCGTCACAACGATGCCGGCCACAAGCGCCAGAATAAAGGAAATCGCAGTTAACCTCCAGGTCATCAGCAGGGCCTGGAGGTATTTGTCGCCGTATTTTTCAAGAAGTTCCGCTATGCCCATGTCATTCCTCCAAAAGCCAGGGCCTCCCGGCAAAGCCCGGGGCCCTGGCTGTTTTCTCTGTTTTATTCGGCAAGCGCCGGTGCCGCAGGAACGGACTCAATGCCCGTACGGTCACCCAGGCTGATCTTCCACAGCTGTGCCCAAAGGCCGCTGTCCTCAATGGTCTTGAGGAATTCGTTGACAAACGCCACGCCGTCCGAATCCTTGGGAAGTCCGATGCCATAGGGATCAACAGGTCCGAATACATCCCCTGCTACCTGATACAGGCCCGGATTTTTCACGATGGAATTCAGGATCAGGGTATAATCCGTCACATAGGCATCTGCGCGTCCCAGTTCGACGGCCGTTCTGGCCTGAATATCATCTTCGAATTCCTGGACGATGGCATCCGGCGCAAACTCAGCGAGAATATCGGGGCCGGTAGAACCGCTCTGTGTTGCCACGATCTTATCTGCCAGACTGTCGATGCCGGTGATATCCTTGTTGCCGTTTTTCACCAGGACCGCCTGCTGTGAGGTGTAATACGGGCCGGCGAACGAGATGACTTCCTGACGGGACGGGGTGATGGAATAGGTGGCAAATACCGCATCCACCTGATCGCTTGTCAGGACCGCTTCACGGGTACTGGAGGTAACCTGAGTCACTTCATACTTCGTCTCATCCCCCAGAATATACCTGGCCAGGAGCTGATACAGGCCAGCGTCAAATCCGCGGATCCCGTTATCCGTCTCATCCAGCTGGCTGAACAGGAACGATGTGCGGGTGCCGCCTACGCGCAGAACACCGGCTTTTTTGACTGCCGAGGCCCATTGGCTGGCTGCAATCACCTCATCCGATGCAACCGGACCGGTAGTCAGCAGCTGATCAAACGCTTCCTTGTCAATGGCCGTCGCCTGCGGCGCCTCGGCAAATGCAGATGTCATCAGGACCAGCACAGCAGTGAGTGCCAATGCCGCAATTTTCAATAACTGTTTCATTCTTTTTCCTCCCTTTCTGGCAGAAACTGCCCCGGGAACCCGGTTCCCGGAATCTTTCGCTTTGAACGGGTCTAATCCTACCAAAAGAATAGGGAAATGTCCAATACGGATCCATGATTGCGGCTGATAGGTTTTATCTATAACCTGTCCATTATCCGCCGTAATGCGCAGATACCTCCCGCAGTTTTTCAATGATCGGCAGATGCTGCGGACAGACACTTTCGCACTGGCCGCAGGCGATGCAGTCAGAGGCCTTTCCGAACTGCTCTGTCAGCCTGGCATAATTCGTGTAATTGATCGTCCACCCCTTCTGCTTCATGTCCTCCCGCATATCCTCATTGTAGAGAGAAAAGTATTTGGGGATGGCAATCTTCATGGGGCATCCTTCCGTACAGTAGGAGCAGCCGGTGCAGGGAACCGCAATCTGGCTGTTGATGATCCCCGCCACGCGTTCCGTCAGGGCCTTCTCCCCCTCATCAAGCGGTCTGAAACTGTCCATATAGCTCAGATTATCCCGCATCTGTTCCATGCTGCTCATGCCCGAGAGCACCACCATTACATTGTCCAGCGACGCCGCAAACCGAATGGCCCAGGAAGCGGCGGAAAGATCCGGTTCCCGGCTCTTCAGCAGCTTTTCTGCCTCTTCCGGAATGCGGGCCAGTGTTCCGCCCTTGACCGGCTCCATGACAATCACCGGCTTGCCATGTTTCACCGCGACATTGTAAACATCCCTGGAACGGATCCACTCACTCTCCCAGTCCAGATAATTAATCTGCAGCTGGACAAATTCCACCTCCGGATGCCGGGTCAGAATTGCATCCAGCAGCTCCGGATTGTCATGATAGGAAAAGCCCGCATGGCGGATCAATCCCTGCCGCTTCTTTTCCTGCATCCATTCAAAGCAGCCGAATTTCTCATAATGGGGATAGCTGCCTGCCTCAATCCCATGAAGCAGATAATAATCAAAATAGCCGGCGCCGGTTTTCCTCAGCTGTTCACTGAAAACCTTTTCCCGTTCCTCCGGGGACTGAAAGAACGCATTATGGAGCTTCGTCGCCAGGGTAAAGGAATCCCTTGGATAGCGGTCCACCAGTGCCGTCTTCGCCGCGCTCTCGCTGGCAAAGCCGTTATACATCCAAGCCGTGTCAAAATACGTGAATCCTTTTTCCATGAACAGGTCCACCATTGCCTTGACCTGTTCAATATCGACACTGGCCGGATTATTGGGATCAAGCAGCGGCAGACGCATCAGACCGAAACCGAGTTTTTTCATGAATCATTCCTCCTCTAACTTCCACTATCTTGTCAGCTTCCCCTGAAAGAAGGCGGCACTTCTCCGCTGATTATATCGGAATCAATGGGAAAAGTCGAGCGGCCAAGGCCTTGTCCAGGAGCGCATGACTCTCCTGCTATGATCACAAAGCCTGACGCAAAGTGAGTCCGAATAAACCGTTAGCGAGAAAACTGAGCTCAGAATCCAAAACGTTTCTGACACCGGTTCATCTGTGCAAAAAATGGAGGCTCACGCATTCGTGAGCCTCCATTTTTCGGGCCGCATTATCGCAATTCCCGGCTTTCCTCCAGAACCTCCGCATCCGTATTTGATTCAACAAACGCTGACAGTTCATCCATCAGGTGATCGGCCATGGCACTGTTGGGAACAATGGCCGCTGTCCCGATCTCAATGATCTGATGCGTATCCTGTTCATCCACCTCTGCGGCAGAAATGTGAAAGTGATTCTGCAGCCGGGTCACCAGGCTTTTGACCACCATTCTCTTTTCTTTCAGGCTGTGCACCCAGGGAGCATGAAGCCGAAAGGTCATGATCGCAACCATTACGGGGGATTCCATCTCATACTCCATCTTTTCACCGGATCCTTTCTTGTTTTTTGACTGTCCAGAGCATAAAGGGTCCGGATCGGTTTGTCAACACCGTTCATCTGTCTGGCTGTTTCTTCTGAAGGCGCCGGGTCCGCGCGCCCTCCTCCGTGTCCTCCTCTTCCAGATACCCGTCATATGGGGCCTCCCTGTCCGTATACCGGCGGGTAAAAGGCCTGCAGATCTGACTGCGGTGAGCAAAGACAAAATCCAGATCATCCGACCAGCCGGTATGACCCGTAATCACTGAAACAGGCCCGGTTCTGGCCCGGATGTTCTTTTCAAGTTTTTCAAGGGACTGAACCGCCAGCCGGTTGTCCTCTGCCAGAACGCTGATAAAGCTGTACCCGCCGTCTGCGCCAAACCAGATGGTATCACCGGTAAACAGGTATCTGTCATCGATCAGGTAAACCAGATGCCCCCACGTATGTCCGGGAACCAGAATGCATTCAATTTTGATGTTCCCGATCATCAGAACCTGTCCGTCCCTGAGCGTTACCCGCTGGTTGTCCATCGCCACCCGGGGCAGTCGGTAGAGACCATGAAAGACTTTGCGCCTGACCTCCCCGTTCAGATAGCGGTTTTCAATCTCCCCGATATACACCGTGGCATGCCGGAACAGTTGGCCGCTGTCCGGTTCAAGCGCACCCACATGGTCCGTATCCTGATGTGTAATCAGGATATGCTGAACAGACGCGGGATCAATATCAAGCCAGGCCATTTTTTCCTTAAGCCGGTCGTAATTGTATCCCGCATCTATCATGATGGTCATTCCGTCCTTCCGATAGAAGAAGATATTGGCAATCCACTCCCGCACACAGGCCACATGTTCATCAATCCATCCGGTATTCAGCGGCTTGAATATGGCTCTGCCCCGGAACAGCATGCTCATGGATTTTCTCTGATGCTCGGAATCTTTTCTTGCCATAACCGTTCATCTCCCTTTCACGCACTGAATACAGGCAATTCCCTCGACATGATCCAGCTGAACATTTGCATAGAGACCGGACAGACGCTCCCGGAGACTTTCCAGTGTTTCAAAAGGCGGTGTAAAGAAGCCTTTTGGCACGTAGAGATGCCGGATGAACCAGTCCGTCCGCCGGCAGCTGCCCTGAATGTAGAAGCAGCCGCAGAAACTCCCGCCTTTTTTGAGCACACGGAACGTTTCACGATAGGCGGCTTCTTTGTCTGGAAACGCATGGAATCCGTTGAGTGAAAGCACCACGTCAAACGTTTCATCGGGAAAAGGCAGATTTCCCACATCTCCCCTCTGAAAACGGACATGATCAAGCCCCAGTTTTTCCGCCCGCTGTTCGGCCGCTTTCATCATATCGGCCGAGTAATCAAGGCAGGTAATCTCCGCCTCACGGAGGTCCTGATACACGGGCATGGTCAATACCCCGGTTCCCACCGGCACCTCCAGCAACTGTCCGCTGAAGCCGGCCGGAATGCCGGCCAGCGCCTTTTCAAGATAGGACAGGTTCTTTTCCTCATCCATATTCCAGACCAGGCGGCAGATCATTTTCCCCGAAAAGGTTGAGCAGGTAATCATTCCGTCATAGAACCCCGACTGGTTCCCTGTCACTTTGTATGCATTCCTGATCAGCTCCCGACGCGTCATCAAGTTTTCCCCCTTTTTCTCCCGGGTATGTTTGTCTTATCCGATGTGCGCCTCTGTCGGCATTTCCATGAATTCATCGATTGCCCTGAGAACCGGCGCGGCATACGTTTCCCCGCCAAACAGCCATTGCTCATGCTGCATGGGGAATTCCCGGATATCCGGATTCCGGAAGTATTTTTTATACCGGTTCAGGTATTTCTCGCCCATCTTTGAGGCGTAGATGAAATGCACGCGAGTCCCCTCCACATGGATATCCTCCTCAAGCCAGGTAAGCAGGTCCGTATAGTATTCGTTGCGGATGGATTCCGGACTGAACCTGGCAAAGCAGTCCATGAACCGGTCTGCCATGTCATCGCTCATCTCAAAGAAGTTTTTGAGCCTTTCTCTGGTCTTTGCCCGCTTCTTTTCACTCCGGGTAAAACCGGTCAGCAGAGGCACCACCAGTTTGGACTGCAGCCAGGCACTGAATTTCCCGCTCTGATCCAGATCCGGGCTGCCAAATATCCCGTGATCCAGGTGCACGTTTCTCCGCTGAATCAGCTGCCCCACGAAGGTACTGCCCAGCGAGGAACCTATGGCCCCGTCCAGGCGCCCGCCGTGCACATCTTTAATGTACTGCTCAATTTTCCCTGTCACGGTCAGCATATCCGGAAAGATCCGGTCACTCCCGTCAAACCCGTCATAATTGACGCAGATCAGGTGGTATTTCTCTGAAAGAGGATGCAGCACCGTCCCGAAATTGGTCTGATAATCGCACGCCGTGCCCGGCAGCAGCATCAGGGTTTTCCCCGTTTCGACGCCCATTTCATCAAATTGCATCTGGTTTCACTCCGTTCCATCCCGCGGTCAGGAATCCCGTCCCGACAATTCCGTCCCGCTTTGCATGATCCCGTCTTCTTTCTTCCGCATCACGGCGACTGCGCAGGGAATCCGTCCATTTGCCAGCATGATCTGCACATCCGGATAGCCCGCCATCCGGAAAAATGCCCGGTAGCTCTCCGGCGTAAACTGCCGCCTGAATCCGGCACCGGCTCTGTCCACCGTGGAGATAAAGCGTCCCGCTTCCCCTTTCTGTTCCCTGTTCATGTATGTCGGAAGAATCAGCTGTCCGCCTTTTTTGCACACCCTGTTCAGCTGCGAAATTGCCTGCAGGGGATCATCCAGAAGATGAAGCACGTTTCCTGCCACCACTTTGTCAAAAGTCCCGTCCGGGTAATCAAGTGCCGTGATGTCCACGCTGGCAAAGGTGATGTTTTGAAAGGCGGAACAGTTTTTCTTCGCCCTTTCCAGCATCTTCGGCGAAAAATCCGTGGCGGTCAGCGACTGACATTTTCCCGCAATCACCCGGCTCAGCATTCCTGTCCCGCAGGCGCATTCAAGTACCCTGTCCCCCGGCCCGAACATGCCGCCGATGATTTTTCGCAGCGCCTCATGGGTTTCCCGATTGAACCCGTTTACAAACAGATCATATACGCATGCAACCCGGTCCCAGAACATTCTTCTGCCTCCGTCTGTTCTTTTTTCCTGCCGCACTTGGTTCTCTTTCTCAGTCCGGGAGCAATTCCAGGGCGTCATCCCTATGTCTGTACTGCCTCAGCAAAGTCAGCCCCAAAATGAGAACAAGCGCGTGACCAAAGGATTCCGTCCCGTGATCCAGCTGGTTCAGCGGCCATGGAAGCAGTGTCAGGAGATTCCCGACAATTCCCGGCAGCATAAGCGGATTACACAGGAGTGCCAATAGTCTTGTGCCTGTGTTTTTCAGGGGAATTTTCCTTTTTAAGACCAGCGCCATCATGATCACGGTCAGTCCCAGATCACAGACAATGTAGGCAGTCAGCATCCCCGGCCCGTTGGCCAAAAACACACGGTTCGCAATTTCTGCCGCTTTTTCAATATCCCCATACGCCTGGTACACAAACTTGAAGATCAGTGCATCTGTCATGAACATCGCGTGTACCCAGGCCCAGGAGACGGAACCCATGATATAGGCTGCCCGAAACAGCCTGACCCAGATCTGATCGCCGGGCATTGTCAGATGAATCCGCAGCACTCTGTACATCTGATGAAACCCCATGTAGTACATCAGGGTGCCGACAAAACCACACAGGATGCTGACAATCATCCGCCAGGTGGACATCTCCAGATAGGCAACCCGGGTAAACAGACCAATCGTGTCCGTGCGCTGCCCTTTTCCTGTTGCGGCAAACAGAAAATCGCCTGCCACATACAGAAGACATCCGATGATTCCAATGATCATCCGGCGCCTGGCCGTCTCAACTTTCAAATCAACCTGCATTTCAGTCCTCCGCTCCGCGTCCTTGTTCTTTTGCGCAGTATCCAGCCATCTGCCCGGAAATTTTTCCCTGCTCATCATAAGTTAGTTTTGCATAACTCATGCATGCAGATGTTCGAAACCGGAAGATCAGAGCCATTTTGTTAGTTTTGAATAACTAATGTGTATTATAGTCCATTCCTCAACAATTTCAAGCAGATAACATCAAATAAGTCGACGAATCTCCAAAAATACGCCGGAGAGGAACGTACACGTTTCCTGACGGTACTGGATTCTCCCCTGCACAAACAGAAAAGCCAGGTGCACGTTACCTGACTTTTCCGTATTTCGAACTGGTCTGTCCGCAGAGGCAGGAATCTGCGAAGGTCCGGATAATGCTCCGCGTCCGCTGTTCACTTCGTTCCTGTCAGAAGGGCTGAGCCATTCAGGGCCATCCAGGTTGCTTCCGTCCGATTCATAAACATGCCATCTGTCGTGTCAATCAGTTTCAAGTGCCGATAGCCCATGTTCTCAAGCCTGTTGACAAAAGCACGCATATCCCCATATTTGGACTTGGAGAAGATGTCGTGAATCGCGAATTGACCGCCTTTTTTCAGCGTCCGAAGGGTCTCCAGCAGATACTGCTGCCGGTCGCCCGGAATGTTGTGATAGACGTAATTGCTGACCACCGCATCAAAGGTTTCATCCGGAAAATCCAGATGCGTGGCATCTCCCTGCTGAAAGGAAATCTTGCGGACCCCCTCGATTCTGGCATTTTCTTCACACAGCTGTTTGCTGAAAGAGGCATATTCCCTGCCCCAGCGATCAATCCCGATGATTTCCGCCTTAGGATTCCGCTTCCCGACAGCAATCCCCAGTGCTCCGCTGCCGCAGCCCACATCAAGGCATTTGCCGCCGTTCGGCAGATTGATCCAGGCGGCTGTTCCCTCAATGATCTGCCTGGACATCTGCCGCTTTCCGTTGTAATCAAATGCTCGGTGCATCAGCGTTGACCAGATGGTCAATGCCAGGAAAACCACGGCCGCCAGTGTCAGGACAATGGTCACTCCGGTTTTCAGTGTACCGGTCAGGCACATGGCACAGGCGATTGCTGCCAGCGTGCACCCCAAAAAAGCCGCCAGAAAGCCTGTCACCATTCCTTTTGGCATCCAGTTTTTGTAATCCGGTTTCATATTCATTCCCTCTTCCAGATCTTATCTTTCAGTATCAGCGACTGCCTTGTTTTTCCTTCCTGTCACGGTATAGATGAACCGGCTGATCTGCCTGGATTCAGCCACGACAAAGCCCGCTTTTTCCATCATCTGTGCGATGCCGTGCCGGTTGGTGGTATGGCAGTCACCGGAGCGGGACAGCCGGAACAGAATATGATTGTCAATCCAGCCGCCGATCCCGCCGACTCCCGTATCGGAAAGGATATACAGTCCGCCCGGTTTCAGTACACGAAAGGCCTCCGACATCGCTTTATCCGGATACGGATAATGATGAAAGCTCTGCGAGCAGGTCACAATGTCAAATGTTCTATCCGGGAACGGCAGACGATCTGCCGTTCCGCAGGTAAATTCCGCTCCCTGAATCTGTTTTTTCTCTGCCATTCGGATCATCTCAGGGGAAAGGTCCAGCCCGATGTATCTCGCTTTGTGCTGCTTTGCCAGAAGGTCGATCAGGAACCCGGTCCCGCAGCCCACATCCAGCAGCGACGCATAGGAAAAGCTGCTGAGCTTATGGGCAATGTCCCGGCAGCTGATCTTCCCTTCCCGGGAATAGTAGACCGTATCCCGTTCATCATACTGCGGAGCCTGGGCATCAAAGTGTTTTCTTGAAAGTGCCTCGTAATCTTTCATTTCTTTTCCTCTCAGATTTTCCATTTTGCACTGCCCAGCTGCAGCTGCGTCATACGATGGAATATTCCCTTTTGGCTCATCAGGTCGGCCGGTGTGCCCTGTTCCGCTACCTTTCCATCCGCAAGCACGACGATTCTGTCTGCCGCCTCTACCGTACGCATCCGGTGCGCAATGACCAGTACGGTTTTCCCCGCCAGCAGTCGTGAAAGCGCTTCCTGCACTCTGGTTTCATTTTCCACATCCAGCGAAGCCGTTGCCTCATCCAGCAGCACAATCGGGGCATTCTTGAGCAGTGCACGGGCGATGGAAATCCGCTGCCGCTCTCCGCCGGAAAGCTTTGCCCCGTTTTCCCCGATGCTCGTCTCATAACCCTTCGGCAGCTTCTCTACAAACTCGTCACAGTTGGCCGCCCTGGCGGCTGCAAGCACATCTTCATCACTGGCGCCGTGTCTGCCCAGACGGATGTTTTCCATCACCGTATCATCAAACAGCATCACGTCCTGGAAGACCACGGAGTAATCCCTCAGCAGCACCTCCGGCTCCACGCCGGTAATATCCACACCGCCCACGGTAATGGTTCCGCTGTCCGGGTCCCACAGTCTGGCCGCCAGCCGTGCACAGGTGCTCTTTCCGCTGCCGGATGGTCCCACCAGTGCGGTTACCTCCCCTTCCCGGGCTGTAAAGCTGACCCCTTTCAGTACCTGCTTGTTGTCATAGGAAAAGCAGACATCCCTGAACTCGATATCATGTCCCTGCGGGGCAAACTGTTCCGCGCCGTCGGCCGTTTTTGTGCTGGTGATTTCGTTCAGCCGGCTGGCGGATACCTGCGACATAAACATTTCGGCAATGAGGGCCAGTGCCTGATCAAAAGGCGCATAGATCCGGGTAATCACCAGCAGGAACAGGAACAGCAGCATGAAATTGATCTGTCCGGAGAGAATCAGACCGGTTCCGGTCAGAATGGTGGTCGCTACACCCAGCCGCATGATCACGCTTGCGCCGTTGACAAATAGACCCGTTGCGAGTTCGCCATGGATATTCGTCTTTTCCTGCCGGTCGATCTTCTCGTTCAGTGTCTGCAGGAAACGTCCTTCCTGATTGGTGGCACGGATCTCCCGGATGTTTTCAAGAACTTCCTGTATGCCGTCGGATACCTGCAGACTGTCCTGTTTCAGTTTTTCGGAATTCTTCCGGGACAGGGTACGGCTGCCAAAGAGCAGTGCAAAAGCCACCGGAACACCCCACAGAACGGAGAGCGCCATCCGCCAGTCATACACAAAGAGCGCAACGGCAATGACCGCGGTCGAAAGATAGGAACCGTATAGATACCCGAGGCAATGAGACCAGACATGTTCCAGTCGGTTCACATCCCCCATGATGGTTTCCGTCAGATCGGCCAGGTCCCGTTTTCCGAAATACCCCAGCGGGAGTTTCCGAAGGCGCTCTGCCAGACTGAGACGTGTGGCCTTTACCTCGCCGTACACCAGACCATAGGTCGCTTTATACTGCTGAATATGCGTCGCAAAGGAAAGTACCAGGAATGCCAGGACGAGCAGCATGTACACCAGGGCATTTGGCAGTGGGGCACCGTCTGTTAGGGTATTCATAAAGTCCTGCATCATGCGGTACAGAATACCCATCCCGCCCATGACGACAAGATTCACCACGACCGTCCAGAAAGCCCCTTTTCGGGTGTTCCTGAGTCCCTGATCACTGAGTGCATAACGACGCTGAAAGGCTTCACCAAACATCACTTTGCCTCCTCTCCCGCAGAAATCTTCCATTGAACCGCCTGATTGTAATCCTTCCACATTTTCGCATACAATCCGTTCCGGCTAACCAGTTCCTCATGGGTACCCTGCTCCGCGACCCGTCCCTCAGCCAGGACGATGATCTGATCCGCGCTGACAATGGTTGAAAGCCGGTGCGCAATCATGATGACCGTTCTTCCCTGTGTCAGCCTTGCAAACGCTTTTTGAATCAGGACCTCATTTTCCGGATCCGCGAACGCCGTGGCCTCATCCAGGACCACAATGGGCGCATTTTTCAGAATCGCTCTGGCCAGTGCCACGCGCTGCTGTTCACCGCCGGAAAGATAGGTTCCCTCGGTGCCGATCACGGTATCCATCCCGTCCGGAAGCTTCTCCAGGATATCCCCGCACTGCGCGGCCATCAGAGCCTCCTCCACTTCCTGCCGGGTGGCACCGGGCCGTGAGATCCGCACATTTTCCAGAATACTGGCTTTAAACAGGCGGTTATTCTGGAAGACGAATGCCACCTGATCCATCAGGACATGTGGATCTGTCTCCCGCACATCCACGCCGCCCACTTTCACCCGGCCGGAGGTGACATCCCAGAACCGGGGAATCAGGCTGGCTGCCGTCGTTTTTCCTCCGCCGGAGGGACCTACCAGGGCAACGGTCTGCCCCGGTTCCACCCTGAATGATACCTGATCCAGTGCCGGAACCTCTGCCCCATCATAGGTGAAGGAGACGTTTTCAAATTCCACACAGTTGTCCATGGGCTTTTTCGGATGATCCGTCACCGGCAGGACCGGTGCGCTCATCACCTGATTGATGCGGCCCAAGGCCGTTTGAGCCAGCATCATGCCGCTGGCCGCAAACATGATTCGGGCAAGGGCTGTGGAGATGATGGCCGAAAAGACGGCATAAAAGGCAAAGTTGGTCACAAAGCCCGCGAAATTTCCCGAACGCAGCGCCGCAGGAGCCAGGAGAAGGGCGGCTGGAACCAGAAAGACAAACGCGCCTTCCGTGGCCGTCAGGTTCACTGCCTGCGGAACCTTGCACACTTTTGCCTGATAGTGTTCCGCCTTGGCGCTGTAATCCTCAATGGCCTGTTTGAACGCCCGGAAGGAATACACGGTCTGCTGGAACACTTTCACCACCGGAATGCCCCGCACATATTCCGTTCCCGCCTTGCTCATCACATCCTGTGCCGCCTGATACTCTGCCATAAGACCGGCGTTTTTGCCGCCCATCATGGTTCCCAGTGCACAGACCGAAACCACGGCTGCCAGCAGGCAGGCTGCGCCCATCCGCCAGTCAAAAATGAACATCAGAACCAGCATGGCAATAAACATGGCCACGGTTCCCACAATATCGGCCAGATTGTGTGCCAGCAGGGTTTCCGTTTCCGCCGCGGCGCCATCCAGACGGTTCCGGAGCAGTCCCGAGGCGTTGCTGTCAAAGAAGCCCAAGGGTGTTTTCATTAAATGCGCCATTCCCTGCTTGCGGATATTGGCCGCCGTCCGGAACGCCGCCAGATGGGTGCACATCAGGGCACAGAAATAAATGACAATCCCCGCCAGCGCAAAACCGAACGCCATCCAGCCATACCTTGCGATTCCGGAAGCTGCTTTCCAGTCGGGCGCGACCGCAATCAGGTCTCTGGCAACGAGCCAGATGCAGATATAAGGCAGCATTCCCAGGACCATCGCCACTGCTGAGAGACCGAGTCCCAGGAAAGTGAGCCCCTTGTAATTGCCCGCATACCTCAGCAGCACCATCAGGTCATTTTCTTTCTTTTCCTTCATTGTGTGCTCCTCCGTCCTTCAAAAGATGCAGATGAATAGTTAGTTTTACCTAACTGACAGACAAAAGCTTTCCGGCACCACGGCCGGAACAGACATATGCCCTTTTCTGTCACCGGTATCTGCTGGGAGGGCCGCCAAAATGCAGCTACCGTCTGCCTTCCCCATCCCGCATTGACCGGCCGGACAAATGTTAGGTAAATATAACTTATACGTACTTTATCACCCTGTCATGATAAAGTCAATACGTTCCCTCAAAAAAACATTTTCGTGTTTGCGGACACAGAAAACACCGGGAATGTACACAGCCACCCCCGGTCAACAACGTTTTTTAAAGGCCAAAGTAAACCATTCCCGCAGCCACAGCGGCAATTTGCAGGATCAGCAGGACAGGGAAAAACACCCGGAAATACCAGTGTTTTGTCTTGTGATGAAACACCTTCATTCCCAGTACGCCGCCAAGGCCGCCAAAGCACGCGGTCACCAGAAACAGCCGTTTCTCCGGCACGCGCCACTTCTGGCGCCGTGCGCATCGTTTGTCATATCCCATCAGGCAGAATGAAACCAGATTCATGATGATCATGGCCAGTATCAGGGGAATCCAACTCTTCGTATTCATGCTTTGATTATATCACATTTTCCCCCTTTCGTTACGCGTTTCTTTCCACGGAGAAAAGTTTTGACGCCTGACCGTTCCGGTGCTATCATACGGAGCTGATTTCATATACCTTCAGGAGGGACCATGTTTACCCGGGATCAATCATTCTATCGTTCCTTTTTCACATTGACTCTGGCCCTGATGGCCGAGCAGGCCGTCATTCTTTCCGTCAATCTGGCTGACAATATCATGCTGGGGACCTACAGTGAAAGCGCCCTGTCGGGGGTTGCCGCAGTCAATCAGATTCAGTTTGTCCTGCAGCAGATCGTCTATGGCGTCAGCAACGGCGTCATTGTGCTGGGCAGCCAGTACTGGGGCAAAAAGCGTCCGGACGCCGTGAAAAAGCTGTCCGCCATCGGACTGTGGTGCAATTTTGCCATCACCCTTTCCCTGTTCATCCTGGTGAGCCTGTTTCCTCAGGGAGCCCTGCGTCTGTTCACCAATGACGAGGCCATTATCACACAGGGTGTGGCCTACCTGAACATCATGCGGTTTTCCTATGTGTGTTTCGGATTCACGGCCGTGATGCTGAGCACCATGCGCATCGCTGAAACCGTCAAAATCGCGCTGCAGGTATCCGTTCTCTCCCTGATCATCAACGTGGCGATCAACTTTCTGCTGATTCCCGGGCGCTTCGGGCTGCCTGAACTGGGTGTCCGCGGTGCAGCCATCGGCACGCTCATTGCGCGGCTGGTTGAATTCCTTCTGGTCGCCCACTACATGTTCTGCCGGGAAAAGAAACTGCAGATGAAGCCGGCGGACTGCCTGCATGTGGACCGCCAGCTGTTCGGTGATTACCTCAGCGTCAGTTTCCCCATCATCATGGCCTCCATCCTGTGGGGCGTTTCCAATGCGGTACAGACCATGATCCTGGGACACATGGACAGTAATGCCATTGCCGCCCAGTCCATCAGTTCCACGCTGTTCTCACTGCTCAAGGTCACCTCGGTAGGTGCCGCCTCCGCTGCAAGCGTCATCATCGGCAGAACCATCGGCACCGGTGAAATGGACAAGCTGCGAGAATACACCCGCACCCTGCAGATTCTGTTTGTCCTGATCGGAGCGGTACTCGCTCTCCTCTATACCCTCATTCGTTTCCCGCTCCTGTCCCTCTACCAGATTTCCCCTGAGACCCGGCAGATGGCCAATATTTTCATGAACATTCAGACGCTTGTCATCTTCACCATGTCCTATCAGATGCCGGTCAACGCCGGAATCATCCGCGGCGGCGGCGATACCCGGTTCATCATGCACCTGGACATCATCTCCCAGCTGATCATGTATCCATTGGCTGTAGTCGGTGCCTTTTTCCTTCACTGGTCCCCCGTTGCCATCATGTTTATCGTCAACTCGGATCAGATCTTCAAGTGCATTCCAGCCTATCTCATGGTCAACAGTTATAAATGGGTTAAACAGCTTACGCGGGCTTAACACCTCCCCTGCCACCATGTCTAGAACTATCTTCGCCACTTTCAAACACATCACCCTCGATAAATTCCGACTCCGCACCACTGTTTAGCTTCGTGTATTTATCGCTGTTGCATATTCCGATGACAAGTTTATCTTCTAAGCCTTATCTCCCCTTCAATGCGTTCTCCATCTCCCACATACCTCACACACTCCCTCTCTTGACCCTTACTATTCATTTTTTACTGCCATTGTGCATAATTTGTTATGAAAAATGCCAGAGGAAATATCCTCTGGCTCGTATTTTTTCTTGTTATCAGCGGTTTTCTTTTTCGCCCGTGGGGCCGCAGAGGTGGTTTGAAATGAGGTCATCTCATCTAATCACAAACAGGATGCCCATCCTCTTTCTGCCAACTTAACAATCCCTTCTCCCTCCACCGCTATTTCCTGTATCCTTCCCTGTTTTAGAGAAGATGGGTTGGTTAGGTTGTGAAGGTTGGCTCCGTTATGCCTGGTATATCAACACATCTATTGCTTTGTATTCCTGCGCAGACAGGCAGTTAAAGTGTGGATGCCATCTGCTTGATTGCGGTCAGGACATCCGGATCGTGATTCGTGAATATGCCCATGCCTTTCAGGCCAAGATAGCCAAGAAAATCGCCGTCATAGGAAAACCTGGCCCCGACATCCATCTCCGGATCGCCCGAGCTTAAGAACATGGCGACCTTTTCCAGTCCCTGCGGAGCCTTTGGATACAGGGCGGCATAAAAACGGTCTATCACGCATTTCAGCTGACCGCTGATCCCGTGGTAATAAATCGGGGAGGCCAGTACCAGCATGTTCGCCTTTCTGAGCAAGGGATAAATTTCCTGCATCTCATCTTTCTGCGCACATTCCCCCTGCCCTTTTCCGTGGCAGTACTCACAGGCCAGACAACCGTGGATCTGTTTCCGGCAGACATTCAGTACCTGCACGATATGTCCGCCCTTTTCAGCCGCTTCCCGGAAAACAGACACCATCTTTGCCGTCTCCCCATTCGGCCGTGGGCTGCCGTTCAACACAAGAATATTCATGATGCACCTCTTTTTAAGCAGCAAACGTCCCATTGGGGGTTGCTGTATTGACAACGCAACGCTTTAATGTCAGTTCAGATCAGTACCAGTCATGCTTTTCATTCCGGTCCAGCAGTCGGGTTGCGTCCATTTCCGCCTCACTCAGTTCAAATCCAAAGAGATCCAGATTCTCTTTGATATGTTCCGGGTTGGAAGAGCCGGGAATCACGACGATTCCCCTCTGCAGGTCCCAGCGGAGAATCACCTGGGCCGCTGAAACGCCGTGTGCCCTGGCAATACTCTGGATCGTTTCGTTTCCCAGAAGCTCCGCCGTATAGCCTCTGCCGCCCAGTGGATACCAGCACTGCACCACAATGCCCTTTTCCTGTATGAACGGCACCACATCCTGTTCCTGATAGTACGGATGAATTTCATTCTGAACCAGTGCCGGTGTAATGGTGACCTGCGGCAGGAACTCCGTCAGTTCCTCCACATACCAGTTGGAGAGTCCAATGGAATGGATTTTTCCATCCTCCACCGCTTTTTCCATCGCCTGATAGGCCTTTACATCGTTCTGACCGGGATGATGGAGGAGCATCATGTCGATATACCCCACATCCAGCTTTTCCAGTGCCATGGCAATGGCCGATTCGGGGTCATCAAACTGATTCGGATAAATCTTCGTGATGACAAAAATATCCTCACGCCGGATGCCGTATTCCGCCATCCCCTGGCGTATCCCCTCACCCACGGCTTCCTCATTGCCGTACATATACGCCGTATCAATAAGCCGGCCGCCGTTTGCCAGAAGGGTTTTCACGGAGTTCACACAGGTATCATGGTCCAGTGCATATGTCCCCAGTCCCAGAATGGGCATCCGATCGCCGCTGTTCAGCAGCACGGTTTTGGTTTCAAAATCAAATTCACCCACTGTGCCTGTCTCCTTTTCCCGTACCAGACCAATGGATGAGAGCCACAGCCGGATCTCCTCCCGGGTTGTCCCTGCCGAAAAGCGGCAGCTTTCCAGCCACGTGACCGACTCCGGTACAAGCGGAATCAGATTTTTCGCACTTTGCCCCAGTCCGCTGGAATGGGAGGTACAGAACGTCACGAGCGTCTTTCCGGAAAAGTCATAGCTTTCCAGAAATGTGCTGATGATCCGCGGCGCCTCCCCGTGCCAGATCGGATGGCCGATGATGACCGTATCATACCTGTCCATATTTTCAACCTGTCCTGAGATAGCCGGCCGGACAGAGGCATCTGCCTGTTCCAGATCACAGCGTCCCCCTGTATAGTAGGCCAGATCCGCCTCCGTATAGGGCTGTTCCGGAACGATCTCGTACAGATCTGCACCAAGAATGTCCGCGGCATCCTTTGCCAACGCCGCCGTTGTTCCTGTCGCGGAAAAATAGGCAACCAGAATATGTGCCTCAGCCAGCCCAGTTCCACAGCACCATAGTACCTGCAGAAGCAGGAACAACACCAAAAACAGCTTCCATCGTTTCATCATCTTTTCAGCTTCCTCCGAACCGTTGTGTGCATGACTGGAAATGGAAACAGGTGCCTCTTGTACCGAATCATCTCTTTCGCCGGTACACCGCGGACCATACTCCTGAAATTCACGTCCCCTGTTCCTTTCTCTACACCTCTTGTTTGACTGCATCAAGTATACCAGTCTGGCAGGAAGAGTGCCAATTGTTAGACAGAATATCATGATATTCGTTTTTGGAATATCATGGGATGCTGTACACTTAAAAAGTGCATGGCCAGCAGTCCCCGGCCATGCACTTTTGCTCCTGAACCTATCAAAACAATCCATTTGTCGCCATAAAACCTCCGGATCCGATTTGGACCTCCGAGAAAACGTATTCCCCGTCACTCCACATAATGAATCCGGGATGCGTCAAAACGATTCTGCTGCTTTCGTTCCTCAGCAGGATAGCCGTACGGGAAGACAGCGAATGCTCTGACTGTGTCAGGAAGATCCAGCACCGCCTCCACCGCTTTCATCCGTTCCTCCTCAGGTGCAATCCCAAGCCATACCCCGCCCAGGCCCTGCGCATCCGTCTCCAGCCAAAGATTTTCCATGGCGATGGAAAGATCAATCTGGGCATAGGCGGGAATGGCGCAGTCTTTCCGATAGACGGAAACGATCGCGGCCGGCGCGTTCCTTGTCATTCCCGCATAGGGGCTGACCTGGGACAGTGCCTCAAGTTTCTCTTTGTTGGTAACCACATAAAATTCCCAGGGCTGCTGGTTGGCGGCGGAGGGTGCCTGCATGGCAGCGCGAAGGATCGCCTCCGTCTTCTCTTTTTCTACGGGTCTGTCCTGATATTTCCGAATGCTGACTCTGGTGTAAAGATAATTCCAGCTTTGAAAACAGCTTTTTCTTCGCACAAATGAGCTCAGTCAAACTAGGATTCATACATTGGTTCGTATGAATCCCTATTTTATTTTTTCGCAATAGGTCTTTACAAGAACAGAGAGCATACTGTAAAATGTATTTGGTATTATAAAATACATCTTGACGGGGTGCAACGAATGAAACAGTCTGAATTTCCAGAATGGGCACGAAGAATTAAGACTCAGGAAGGTGGCACATCTTTAAAACAGGTTGGTAACAATATCTACTTATATAAATGTACATCCAGTCGTGTTCCCGGGAAAAAGTATCCTGTTGTAAAAGAAACCTATCTTGGACAAGTAACCGAGGAGGGTCTGGTAAAAGCTGAAGGCTTCCTGTTTTACCCTCTAGAAACCGAGACAAGTTCCATAGACAAGCAATTTGATATTAAATTCACTTCTGAATCAGATCAGAAGATCCTGGAAGGAATCAGAATAATTAAGAACGGTAGAGGATGGGCGCTTCCAAGATTAACTAAAAAGGAACTTGAGACAGTGCAGAAGTACTTTACCGTAGAAGCAGGAATTATGAAGTCGCTTTGACACTGAAAGGAAGGAGGCGGCTAAAATGACAAAGAACATGAAAGAATGCAATTCGAACGCACGTTGCAGAGAGAATGCTATTTACGATTTAAACA